>JAISRP010000240.1 GCA_031273585.1 Synergistaceae bacterium | reverse complement strand
GGCCGTCCACGAGACTGCCCGCCATGTCGTCGAGCAGTTCCGGCCTGTACATCAGGGTCTTGGGCACGAGACCGGCGAACATCACCTTGCGGACGCCGCGCGACGCCATATCGGCCAGGGTCGCCGCGAGTTCGGTCTTATAGACGGGCAGGAGCGCGCTCGCGTACGGCAGAAAACTGTCCGTATCCTCCCGCATCGCGTAAATCACCGGCTTTTCGCCGCCCGCGGACATCCTCCGCGCTATCTCCTCCGGCAAAGCGCCCTCGCCCGCAATCAAGGCAACGGACATAACACCATCTCCCACCTGAAATAAAATAATTTTACGAAAGCGTTCATCCCAGCCTGTTGGCCCGCCTTATGAGCCACACCCCCACCAGGAGGAAGACGACGTTCGGGACCCACGCCGCGACGGGCGCCGACATGAAGCGGGCCTCGCCCAGCGACTTGCAGAACGACATAATAACGTAGTAGCAGAACACGATGACGACGGAGAGCCCCAGGCCCATGCCGGAGCTGGAGCGCTGAGGGCGGCTCCCGACGGCCGCGCCGACCAGCACGAGAACCACGCTCGCCCAGGGGAGGGCTATTCGAAGGTTGAACAGCATCCTCAGCTTCCCCGCCTCGTTCCCCTGCTTCTCCGCGTTACGTATCGTCGCGTGAAGCTCGCCCAGGCTCATTTCATCCGGGTCGGACGCGTTGGAGTCTATTTCGTCAGGGTTCATGTCCAGGTTGAGTTTCTGGCGGTCGAAGATGAACAGCATATCCACGGAGCCGTCGCTCGCGACGTCGAAGACCGAGCCGTCCCCCAGCCACCAGACCCCGTCCACCCAACTGCCGCGCGGTGCGGAGATGAGCCTGCGTATCCTGCCGCCCTCGAACTCCTGCACTAAGACCTCTCTCATGTCGCCGGAGCGCGGGTATATCTCGCTGATATAAATTACGCGCTGCAGCGCGCCATGGGACTCCTCCCTTATAAACACGTTGTTTTTGAACGTGGGGGGGACCTGCCTGAACACCCTGTACCGAAGCAGGTTCGCCGCCGCCCGCTCGCTCAGGGGGACTATCGTCTCGTTCATCGCAAAGGCGAATATCGCGACGAACACCCCGGCGACTACGAGCGGCGTCACTATCCGGCCGAAGGAGATCCCCGACGACTTCATCGCCACTATCTCAGAGTTGGCCGACATGTTGCCGAAGCCAAGCAGCGAGGCGAGAAGGCAGCTCATCGGTATCGTGAGCGCCACTACGCTCGGCAGCGAGTAGATGAAGAGCCTGATGACGATTGCCATCGACACGCCGCTGATGACGAGGTCCGCGAGCCGGAACAGAAGGTTGCCGGCCACGAGTATCACCGTGAAGGACATTATGCCGAAGACGAACGGGCCCAGCATCTGAGCGAGGATGAACCGATCGAGGATGAACCTGTCGGGGGAGAGCGGACGGATCGTCATCTACTCCCCCTCACGCCCGTTGAGGCGCAGGACGTACTCGCAGACCTCGCGGACAGCACCGCGCCCTCCGGGGGACGAGGTGACCATATCCGCAGCGCGCCTCGTCTCCTCGCTCGCGTCCGCCACGGCTACGCCCAGTCCCGCCCACTTTATGCAGGGGATGTCGGGGATGTCGTCCCCGATAAAAACAGTCTCGGACCGCGATATGCCCATTGATTCCGCTATGGAGATGAACGCCGGCAGTTTGTCCCTCGTCCCGTTCACGACGCGTTTTACGCCGAGCTCCGCCGCGCGGCGCTCCGTCGACTCCGAGCTCCTGCCGCTGATGAAGGCTATCTCCACGCCGGAATCCACAAGCGCCGCTATGCCATAGCCGTCGCGCACCCCGAAGCGCTTCAACTCCTCGCCCGAAGCGCCCATGTAAATGCCGCCGTCGGTCAGGGTCCCGTCCACGTCCATCGCAACCAGGCGAATCATCTCCTGTCGGCCTGGGACTCTCCCCGAGCCGCCCTGCCCCACGGAATTACGCCCCTCCTGCCGGAGCGCACGAACGCGAGTATCTCGGAGGCAAATTCGTCGCCGCTGAACAGATCGTTCACCCTGGCCGCGCACTCCCTCCTGCTGTAACCCGGGTCGAAGAGCGTCCTGTAAATTGTCTTTATGCGCGAACGCTGCTCCTGAGTGAAGCCCTGCCTGCGCAACCCGACCACGTTCAGCCCGTGAAGGACCGCCGGGTTTCCGTCAGCGAGGGCGTACGGGGGGACGTCGCGGGTCACCTTCGACAGGCCTCCGATCATCGCGTACGAGCCGACCCGGACGAACTGATGAAAGCCGGACATCCCGCCCGCGACCACGCAATCACCCATCTGGACGTGACCGGACAGGCCGACCTTGTTGGTGAGGGTGCAGCGCCTTCCGACCCTGACGTTGTGCCCTATATGACAGCCCTCCATCAGTATAGACCCCTCCCCGACGAACGTCTCCCGGCCCTCCCCGGTCGCCCGGTGGACGGTGACGTTCTCGCGTAGCGTCACGCCGTCGCATATTCTGACGTAGGAGGTCTCCCCCCCGAAATTACTATCCTGAGGAACCCCGCCCAGGACGACATTCTCGTAAATGTGACAGCGCCGCCCAATCTCGACAAACCGCTTTATCCGGACGAAGCACTCCAGGACGGTGCCGTCCCCGAGCTTCGCCCCAGGGTCGACGACGCAATAGGGGCCTATTTTTACCCCCTCGCCCAAAACGGCGTCGCCGGCCACCGTCGCCGTCGGGTGAATGAACACGCCGTCCGGCATCCTCAGTCCTCTCCCCCCTGCAAGGCGCGCCTGGTCCCGCTCACGAAACCCAGCGTCGCCTCCGCGACGAGTTCGCCGCCCACCGTGCCCTTGAACTTCATCTTGCCGACTCTGCCGCGGAACCGCAGCAGAGTCGCCTCGGTCCTGAGCTGATCGCCCGGAACTACGGGGCGGCGGAACTTCGCCTCGTAGACAGTCGTCAGAAACACTATGCTCCGCTCCTCCGGCGCGAGTTTCTGACGCTCCTGCTCCACTGACATCATGATACAGCCGACCTGTCCCATAGCCTCCAGGATCAGCACCCCCGGCATTATCGGATCGTTCGGGAAATGTCCCTCGAAGAACGGCTCGTTCACGGAGACGTTTTTTATCCCTACAACCCTCTTCACCTCTCCGTCGAGGTCTATCTCGAGTATCCTGTCGACGAGCAGAAACGGATATCTGTGCGGCAGAAAGTCCTTTATCCTGTTGATATCGTACAGCCGATCGTTTGAAGACTCATTCGCGTCATCGGACACAAAAACTACCCCCTCGCGCTTATGGAACCGCTGATTTAATAACCCTTGGTTACAACAGGTATATTTGCCCGCTCTCTTTGCGATTGTCGCAAAAACGCTCCTCGACGTAGCTCTGCTACGCCTGCGGGCCTTTTTGTAACAATCACTTCGAGTATAGACCAAATCTACTCTATTGTAACTCAAAGAACACTAAATCAGCGATTCCTTATTGCAATCATGCTTCCGATGCGGTCCGCCAGCCTGGAGTGCAGCCAATGGCCCCCGCATATACAGACATAGTGCGCACTCACGAAACATCCGGCAACAGCCAGGTCGCCCAGCAGGTCCGATACCTTGTGCGCCGCGCACTCCCGCTCCACCCTGTAATCAGGCGGTCTATCGGAGCGGCCTCCTATTATCATAACGCTGCGCTCGCTGCCCCCGAGCCCCAATCCGGACGCGCGGAGGGATTCTATCTCCGACCTCATCACGAAAGTCCGCGCCGGGGCTACTTCCCTCATATAATTTTCGGGGGTGATCTCTACGTCCTTCATCTCGACGCCCACGCAGGCGTCAGGATAATCTATGACGTACGTTATCCTGGGCTCTTCGGACGGGAAGGCGGCGATGCTGGCCCTCCCGGCGTCCACGCACACCGGAGACGCCAGACCTGGCAGACGAACCTCTCCCTCCGACTCCTCGAACCCCCGGTCGACTATCGCCTCGGCGAAGGGCAGCGCGCTCCCGTCGAGTATCGGTATCTCCTCTCCGTCCGCCTCTATTACGACATCGTCGAGCCCAACTCCGGCTATGGCGGACATCAGGTGTTCGACCGTCCTGAGCTTCTCGCCGCCGGGGAACCGGACGGCGGTGCATCTGTCCGTGTCCGCGGTGCGGGCCTCCTCCCTCCTGTAAAGCCGGGACGCCAGAGAAAACCAAATTCCGCGCCCATCCCGCAGGGGGGACAGCCGCACGGAAGCCCTCGCCCCGGAGTGAATCCCACAGCCCTCGAATGACACGTCTCCGCGCAGGGTTTTTCGCGCATTCGCATATCCCCCCGCTCCCCGCGCCATCAGCTAATCGTCCCCTCCCGGCCGGATAG
>JAISRP010000174.1 GCA_031273585.1 Synergistaceae bacterium | reverse complement strand
AATCTGATACCCATACCGCCCCTCGATGGATCGAAGATCCTGTCGGTGGTGATCCCGTCGTCGATGCTGAGGGGTTACTTCTTCCTGGAAAGATACGGGATGTTCATAATTCTGATCCTTGTGTTCACGAACATACTTCCCGTTATAATGCAGCCGATAATGCGTTTCATCCTGAGGCTGCTCCTCTTCTAATACAGCCGATTGAATAAACCGCATGGAATTTTGCCGATGGCGGCTGCAACGGCAGCAAAGATTTTAATCTTTACCCTTTATGCTTCTAATTTTATCGGGAGGTGTTATGAATATTGAAGGTTCTTCTGACAAATGACGACGGCGTCATATCGGCCGGCATTCAGATTATATCCCGGCTCCTCGCGGACAAGGGCTGGCTGCTGTCGGTGGTGGCGCCGGACAGGGAGCGCAGCGGCTCCGGACACTCCATAACGTCCGGCGTGCCGGTTCGCGTGCACCCGCTCGATCCTGGGATGTTCGCCCCGGGGGTGGCCGCGTACTCCTGTGACGGCACACCGACGGACTGCGTGACGTTGGGCCTGGACCTGCTCTTCCCCGCCGCGGACTTTGTGGTGTCCGGCATAAACCAGGGGCCTAACATGGGGGACGACGTGACGTACTCCGGCACAGTCTGCGCCGCGATGGAGAGCGTGATCCTGGGCCGTCCCGCTGTGGCGGTCTCCCTCTGCTGCACCCCTCAGGACAGATTCAGGCACAACATGACGGCAGCCCTTTCCGCGATGGCGGTTCTGGAGTACGCGGAGAGGACCGGCCTCCCGGAGGGGACCCTGCTCAACGTCAACGTCCCGAACGAGCTCATAAAGAAGATAAAGGGCTTCAGGCTGACGAAGCGCGGACAGCGCAGGTACATCGACAAGTTCAAGCATATAAAGGACCCGCACGGCAAGGACTGCTACTGGATAGGCGGAAGGTTGGAGGACGCGGACGAGGACGGCTCCGACGTCACCGCGGTCAAGGAGGGGTTCGTCTCGGTAACGCCGATCAGCATGGACATGACCCATTACGGCCTGCTGGAGGAGATGAGGGGCAAGGGAGTAGACTCGGCGCTCGCAAAGTCGCTGAACCTTTGAGAATGCGGGGGGATATAGGGTCAGCCGAGGGCGCGGTCTATCTTCTCTATGGCATCCTCGTACTCGAACATCAGGATGTGCTGCTCTATCTTCGACACCATTTTTTTCGTGCCCGGGTCGAGCGGCATCGTGACGTAATTTATCAGCATGTCGTTCACCGTCTCGATGTCGAGGTTCTCGAGCGCGGTCTTCAGGGCCTCCAGGTTCAGGTCAGACACGTCGCCCCAGTCCTCGGCGCCGTCCTCGTCTCCGCCCTCGGAATATGGCCCCTCCTCCCCCATGAGCGCGGCGAATATATTGTCGACGAGTTCTCCGAGGTTCTTCAGCAGGTCGTCGGTCCTCTCGTGTATGAGCTCGAGGTTGCCATTGTGTCCCGCCTCCTCCATCTGCGCTGCGAACAGGGCGAACTCGGCCGCCCCGATGCTCCTGGCGGCGCCCTTCATCGCGTGCACGTGGATCGTGTAATTATGTATGTCCCCAGTCCTCTCCTCGTGCTTTATCTTCTCGATCAGCTCCTTCGCGTCAGCGCAGAAGTCAGAGAGAATGTCCTTGTAAACCGCCATGGAACCGCCGATGTGCTTGAGCCCCACTGAGACGTTGATTCCCGGCACCTCGAGCGGAGCGTCGGGCGCATCGTCCTCGGCCGCGGGCTCCGGCGTCTCCTCGCCCGGGGCCAGCTCCACCTGCTTTTCCTTAGGTATCCACCTCTGCAGGATGCCGTCGAGCTGCTGCATCTCGATCGGCTTCGCCAGGAAGTCGTCCATCCCGTTCTGGAGGAACATCTCCCTCTGGCCGGAGATGGCGTTGGCCGTGAGGGCCACTATGGGCAGGCTGCGGTAGTAGTCGCTGCCGTCGTCGATCCTCCGGATCACCGCGGTGGTCTGCAGCCCGTCCATGTCCGGCATCATGTGATCCATGAACACTATGTCGTAATGATTGTTCTTCACGAGCTCGATGGCCTCGCTGCCGCTCTTGCAGGTGTCGATGACCGCCCTGTACTGGGCCACGAGCTCCTTGGCGACCCGAAGGTTGCTCAGGATGTCGTCCACGATGAGAACCCTGGCCTCCGGCACGATGAAGCGAGAGGCGTTTCCGTCCGGGCTGCCGGCGCCCCTCTCTATGACCCCGTTCAGGGCGTTTGCGATCTGCACGGAGTAAACCGGCATCATTATGCTCCCGACGTCCCTGAAGGCCGACACCTCGCCCGGCTCCACCATGACGACGAGCTGAATGGGCATCCTCCTCCTCCCGAGCGCGTCGATGCAGTCCATCGCGTAAGTGGACGACACGAACGCGTAGTCGAAGTCCCCCTCCTCGAGGTCCTCCACAAACTCGGCCAGGCTGAGGGAGCAGGCCGGAGTCACGCCTAAGGCCTTCATCTCCGCCACTATCGACTGGAGGTGCATCGGGCGATCCTCGTACAGCAGCACCCGCTTCTGCTCCGGGTGCTTCACGGCGGCAAGTTTTTTATCCTCCTCGAACGTCTGAATCAGGGTGGCGGTGAAAGTGGATCCCCTGCCGAACTCGCTCTCGACCGACACGTCCCCGTCCATCAGCCTGCAGTACGTGCGGGCGATGGCAAGGCCAAGCCCCGTTCCCTCCACGCGCTGATTGTAATCCACGTCGAGCCTCGTGAAGTCCACGAACAGCTTGTGCAGGTCCTCCTTCTTTATCCCCACCCCGCTGTCCCTGACCTTGAAGACGAGCTCCAGCGTGTCGTCGTCGATCTGATTCTTCTTCACGTCGAGGCAGACGAACCCCTTCTCCGTGTACTTGACGGCGTTTGCGAGCAGGTTGATCACTATCTGCCTTATGCGCACCTCGTCCCCTATCAGCTGCTGGGGAATTTCGGGGTCGACGTTGACCAGGAAGTCGATGTCCCGCTCGACCACCCGAACCCTGATGACGTTTATCATGTCGTTGATCAGCGACTGGAAAAAATACTTTCTCACCTCTATCTTCAACTGGCCGGACTCGATCTTCGAGAAGTCGAGTATGTCGTTGATTATCGCCAGGAGCGAGTCGCCAGCATTATGGATTATCGATATGTACTCGCGCACCTCGTTCGAGATTTCGTTTCTCATTATGAGCTCCGACATGCCCAGGATGGAGTTCATCGGAGTCCGTATCTCGTGGCTCATCCGCGCGAGGAACGATGACTTGCTCCTGTTTTCCTCCTCGGACCGCAGCTTGGCCAGGCTCAGGCGTATCAGGAGGCAGCTCAGCATGGTCATTAGGATCAGGCCCAGCAGCGAGAGTATCAGAGCCATGAGGAACAGGTCCTTGTAGTAGCTCCTCATGGGGGTGACCATCCCTATGTACCAGCCGTTGCTCATGCCCCTGAAGAAGGCAATGACTCTAGTCTCGTGCAGACCCCTCATCTTCCTGGCCGAGATGTCGGTCTCGCCCTTCCTCATGCTCCCGGCTATCACCGCGTGTTCGGGGCTTATGTCGTCCAGCCTGCGCCCGAGCAGGCCGTCGTCGGGGTGAGCCACCAGCTTGAGGTCGCTGTCGAGCAGCATCCCGTACCCGCCCTCCGCGAACTGGAGCGAGTTGATATATTGGGATATCCCAGACAAGTCTATGTCGAGGGCTATCACGCCGTAATCCTCGCCGCCGGCCCCAGTCAGCATCTTAGCGGCCGACACGATCATCCGGCCCGTGCGGGCCGAGGGGTGGGGGGGTGAGAAGCTCACCCTGCCGCGCCCCTTCTGGGCAGCGATATACCACGGGCGGCTTTTGACGTCGAAATCATCCGGGGGGATCCAGCCGTTTCCGCTGATGAAACTCCCGTTGACGTACCCGAACAGGCCCAGGAATCCGGATATGTTATTCGTTGGCAGGAGGAGCCCGTTAGTCAGCTCGGTGATGTACTTCCCCACCTGCTCGTTCGTATGGCGGTTGTCGAGCCTGTTCTGGATGGAGAGGGAGGCGTTGAACAGCGTGACCTCGGCCTCCCTGAGGCTGGCGGAGATGGATACCTGAGCTGTGGTCAGGATCTCCTCCGCGTTCGTGACGATCTGTTTCTCGACGATCCGGCTCACGAAGAAGCAGCTGGCCACCACCATGAGCAGAAACGCCATGAAGACGAACAGGATCTGGTTCCTCTCGGTCCGGAGGATCGCCCTGATGTGGGATGAGACTTTTTTCTGTCCGTTTACCATGACTTCACCGCATCTCGATACATTTCCAGATACTCCTTCGCCGGTTTGCCCCAGCCGTGGTTGCACCTCATGGCGCGGCGCGCCAGCATGTTCCACGCCGGCCTGTCCATGAACATCATCCTCGCGCGGCGGCACGCCTCGAGCATGTCGTCCGCGCTGTACGAGACGAACGTAAACCCGTTTCCGGCCCCGTCCCCGCAGTCGACTATCGTATCGCGGAGCCCGCCCGTCATCCTCACGATAGGCACCGAGCCGTAGCGCATGGCCGCCATCTGCGCCAGGCCGCACGGTTCCGACCTGCTCGGCATGAGGAACATGTCGCTCCCCGCGAATACCTTGTGGCTAAGGTCGGATAGCGGGCCGACCCTGGCGGAGAAACGTCCGCTCCGGCGCGCCTCCAGCTCCCCGAAGAACTGTTCGTAGCGGTCGCCCCCCTCGCCGGCTATCGCCATCTGCATCCCGGAGCTAACTATCTCATCCGCCATGTGGATCAGCAGGTCCAGCCCCTTGTGGAGGTCGAACCTCGTGACCATCCCTATCACCGGGTCAGAGCTCTCATCCAGCCCGAAGATTTCCCTCAGCTCCTTCCTGCAGGAATCCTTGCCCTGTTCGAAGTTCTCGACGCCATATCCCGCCGCTATCCCGGCGTCGGTCGCTGGATTGTACTCGTCGGTGTCGATTCCGTTCAGGATTCCGCGGAGCTTGCCCTTCCTCTCCCGCAGGAAGCCGTAAAGCCCCTGTCCGTACCAGGGGTCCAGGATCTCCCCGGCGTACGTCGGGGAGACGGCGTTCACTACGTCGGAGGACTCTATGGCGCCCTTCGTATAGTTCACTATTCCGTCGAACTCCACGACGTGAAAGTCCCCCCGCCCGATTCCCACGGTCCCCTCCAGGATCTCGGGCCCGAACTTTCCCTGGTACTGAAGGTCGTGGATGGTGAAGGCAGTCTTTATGCGGGCGTACTTCTCGATATGCCTGTAGTACAGGTTGAGGTACGCGGGGGCGAGCGCCGTCTGCCAGTCGTTGCAGTGGATGACGTCGGGCGTCAGGCCGACGTGGAATAGCGTCTCCAGTATCGCCCGCGAGAAGAACGCGAACCTCTCGTCGTCGTCGTAGAACCCGTACATGGCGCTTCTCTTGAAGTAATATTCATTATCCAGAAAGTAAAACGTGATCCCCCTCCACGTCAGCTCGAACAGACCACAGTACTGGCTGCGCCAGCTCACAGGGACCACGAAGTTCGTCACGTACCTCATGCGCGCCCTCCACTCGAGGGCGATGTCCCCGTACAGGGGGAGGATGACGGTCATGTCCGCTCCGGCGCTCTGAAGCGCCGGCGGCAGGCTGCCGGCCATATCGCCCAGCTCGCCTGTAGCGAAAAACGGCCGCGCCTCGCTGGACGCGAACAGCACCTTCATGAGGTTTCCGGGGCGGAGCCCAAAGTTTTTGCCTTTGCCCGGGCTTTTCGCTGAAGCGGCATCCCGGGTCAGTCCTGAAAGATGTCCGAGGAGGCGACGAAGACCTCTGTCAATACCGGGTCAAAGTGACGGCCGCCCTCCTCCTCGATGATCCTGACCGCCTGCTCGTGGGAGAACGCCTTCTTGTAGGGGCGCTCCGAGACGAGGGCGTCGTAGACGTCAGCGATCGCCATCATGCGGCCCTGGAGCGGGATCTTGGACCCTGCGATCCCCCTTGGATAACCGGAGCCGTCCCACTTCTCGTGGTGGGTCCCCGCCATGATCTTGGCGTGAGTCAGAAATACGCTCTCCTTGGCGCTCTGCTGTATTTTCTCGATTACCATCTCGCCGAACGTCGTGTGCTTCTTCATCTCCTCGAACTCCTCGCTAGTCAGCTTGCCTGGCTTCAGAAGGATGTTGTCGCGAATGGCTATCTTGCCTACGTCGTGCAGCTGGGCGGACTGGAGGAACAGGTTTATGTCCCAGGTGCGCAAAACATCCGAGTACACGCCGCGCCTCTGCATCTCCTCCATCAGCAGGTTCAAAAACAGCTCCGTGCGCTCCACGTGTCCGCCGGTGACGTCGTCCCTGCACTCGACGAGGTTGCTCATGGTCTTCAGAACCGCCTTCTGCAGCTCGAGGACCGTTCCAGCCTTCTCCTCCACCATCTGCATGAGGTTGTCGTTGAGGTTCTTGAGCTCCCTCTTCTGGGTCTCCACGAGCATATGCACGTCCACCCTCTTTAATAGGAGCTGCGGCGGAAACGGCTTCGTTATGTAGTCCACCGCGCCCAGCGAGAGCCCCTCGAGCTCGCTCTCAGTGTCGCTCTTGGAGGTGAGAAAGATAACAGGTATGTCGGCGGTCCTTACGTTCCTCTTGAGCCTCTCTATCGTCTCGTAGCCGTTGACGTCGGGCATTAACACGTCCAACAGGATGAGGTCCGGGATGGTCTTCTCCAGAAACAGGAAGAGCTTTTCGGCGCTGGGAACGGTGAACACGTCATATCGGCTCATGAGCGTGTTCCTGGCCAGCTTCAAAATTATCGGGGTGTCATCCACCAGAATGATTTTTTTTCGCTCACTTGACATAACGGCTCCCCCTCTCCATATCGATCTCGGCGCGAGGAAAACCAGTCGAACGCTCCGGCCGGATATCCCGATTAAATTACATTATGCCACCCGAAGCCGCAAACCGCAACTCCGCCAAAACCGCAACATTCAAGCAGGACCTTGGGGCTCCGCCCCAAGCCCCGCCAGGAGGCCGTGCCTCCTGGACCACCAACAAGTTTTTTTGTTTTCGCCCG
>JAISRP010000148.1 GCA_031273585.1 Synergistaceae bacterium | reverse complement strand
GCGCCGACCCGCCTCCAAATGCCTTCACCAGTTTGAGGGTGAGGAACGACGTTGCCACGACTGCCACTATGGAAGCCGAGATCTTGAGCGTGTTCGTCAGGTTGCGGTCCCCGCCGCAGCTGATTGACGCCATCAGAGGAAGGTAGGACACCTCCAGCATACTGGCCGAAAAGCTCCAGAGGAGGTATGCCGACATGTACCAGAGGAGCGCCCCGTATCCCGGCAGGGGGGACGGGACGAAGAGGATGACGAAGAACACGCAGGAGGGGCCCGCCCAATAAAGGAGATACCCCCTGTATTTCCCGTATTTTGTGGTGTGTCCGTCCATGTAATGTCCGATGAACGGGTCGACGGCTCCGTCAAAGAAACGCGCGACGAAGAGGATCACGGTCACCGAAAGGGCGGAGAGCTCCAGCACGTCTGTGTAGTAGTACATCAGGAAAATTGACACCGTCATAGCCGAGAAAGAGTACCCGAAGCTCGCGGACGAATATGCGGCAAGGCCTCTGTTTCGTGCCCTGTCGGTTTCCTCGAAGTAATCCACCTCAATACACCCCTCAATAGCGGAGACACATACCGCTATTTCGTATCTTAATTATAAGCGAAAGCACAAAATACACCCAACTGGGTGGGTTGCCAAAAATACTGAAATTTTGCACCTCAATTTGTGCAGGCCGGGAGCTCCGCGCGATGCGTTATTTTTTATGCGATCTGGTGATTTTTTTCGCCCGCTGCGCCCGCGAGTTGGTATACTACTCAAATAATCATATCTGAGAGGTCGGCAGAATTGGGCATGAAGTCATCGCTTCCGCTGAAACAGGGGCTGCTCGACAGGCCGCGCGTTGCAAACCTGCTGGATCACGCCATAAAGAGCCCGCTCGTCACAGTAATAGCCGGTCCGGGATACGGGAAGACCGTCGAAGTCGCTTCGTTCGTGTCGAAGTCAGATGCGCGCCTCGTGTGGTTGCACATCAACAGGCTCGACATTGACCTCGAACACTTCTGGGGCAGCTTCATCCACGCCGTTGGGGAGGAGTTCGCGGATCTGGCGAGGCAGTTCGAGGCTCTGGGCTATCCCGGCACTGCGATGAAGTTCGACGCATTCATTCACATGATTGCGGAGGAGATCTACAGCGGGGAGCACGTGGTCTTCGTGGTCGACGACTACGAGCACATAGCGGGCGGAGAGATAAACGGATTTTTCGAGGACATCGTCCGGGCGAACCTCGAAAATTTCTGCCTGATTCTGATCAGCTCCGCTAAGATTGACATCGGGGTGACCGGCCTGCGAAACGGCGGCCTGTTCCAGGTCACCGGGGACGATCTCAGGTTTACCCAGGAGGAGATCGGCTCGCTCTTTGCCCAGTACGGGAACTGGCTTCAGCCGGAGAAGCTGCGCGAGATAGACCGGCACACCGACGGGTGGCCAATGGCACTCTACCTGCTCTCGCAGCAGTACGACCCCGGCCGGACGTATGACGCGCCGGACGCCAGGTTCGACCTGATAAGCTCTATGTTCGAGAGGGAGTTCTTCTCCGGCTACGGCGCGGAGGTGCAGAAGCTGCTCGTAAAGCTGTCCCTGATTCACAGCTTCTCGTTCGACATCGCGAAGGCAATCGGCGGGTGCGATATAGAGGAGGCCACCAGGGTCATAAGGGCGAACCTATTCATAGCTTACGACAACTCCTCCCGGCTCTATACGTTTCAGAACATGTACAGGTCGTTCTTAGCCGACAGGCAGTACCTGCTGGACCCCGACGAGAAGCTGGAGCTGTGGCGGGCGTCCGGGGAGATGTTCCTCGGGCTGGGCTACCACCTGGAGGCGATCGACTGCTTCGAGAGGTGCGGGAGGCATGACGGGATATTCTCCGCCATATACGAGTACTTCCTGAAGCATGTGGCGTACGGCAGAAATCGCGCCAACTACCTCCTGGAGAAGCTAGACTGCCTTCCTGCCGGGTTCGTGGAGCAAAACCCCTTCGCGGAGTACATGAGGGCGGCCATCCTCGTAAACAACCTCGAACTGGGCAGGGCTCACGAGATCCTGCTCTCCCTGGAGGCCAGGCTGTCGGAAGCCTCCACCCCCGAGAGCAGGGCGGTCCTGGGCGAGGTCTGCTGGATGATAGGCTGCATCAACATAATCCTGATGAGGACGGACTTCGTGAGGTACTTCCGGCGCTCTTACGAATGCCTGCCCGGCGGCTCGCCGATAAAGCCCCTGCACATGTACGTCTGGAACGAGAATCTCTTCAAAATCGAGGGCAACCAGCCCGGGGCGATAGGGCGCATGGAGGAATCCTTTCACGCGATCATGCCCTACTTCGTAAAGGTCGCCCACGGCGGCGGGAGCGGCATGGAGCACCTGTTCTCCGCCGAGGCGCGCTACATGACTTTAGACTTGAACGCAGCGAAGCGGAGCGCGCTGAAGGCAGTCTACGCGGCGGAGGAGTACGATCAGCACGATATAGTCTGCAACGCGCACGTGCTCATGGCCAACGTCGCCGTGATGCAGGGCGATTACGACGAGTTCGCCGGGCGGATCGAGCTCGTGAGGGATTACATAAACGATCGCGAGATAGGGGAGCTGTACGATCTCAGGGACTGCGCAATGGGCAGGCTGTATCTCACGGTCGGGGACCTCGACATGATAGCGGATTGGATCGCCAGGCAGAGCGTGACGAACCCGGAGAGCCCGCCGGTCACCGGCGGCGGGCACCAGATGATATTGGCCGGCTACCTGCTGGGCAAGGGGAAGTATCACGAGCTCATGGCCCTGCTCGATCACATAGAGGGCCTCCTCGAACTGCAGGGCAGGTGGCCGCACCGGCTGAAGGCGTTCATCCTTCGCGCGGCAGCGAGCATGAGGCTGGGGGAGACTGGGGCCGCCCTGTCCGCCCTGTGGATGGCCTACGACATGTCCTGCAGCAACGGCATCCTGGCCCCCTTCATCGAGGAGGCGTTCCACATGCGCAGCCTGGTGGACGCCGCCAGAAGGTCGGGCGGCTCTCGCTTCGACCCGGATTGGCTCGACGACGTCCAGAGAAAATCCGCGACCTGCATGAAGCGAATTTCGATCATAACGAGGGAATACCAGAACCGCAACAGGAGCGGACCGGCGCGAGATGCGCGGCTGTCGAGGAGAGAGATGGAGATCTTGAAAAACCTCTCGCAGGGGCTCACTCGCGAGGAGATGGCGGGCGCGGGCGGGATCTCGATAAACACGGTGAAGAGTGTGATAGCGAGCATATACAACAAACTCGGGGCGGTCAACAGGGCCGACGCGGTTCGCATAGCGACCGCGATCGGAATATTGAAGTAGACGAAGCCAGGAACGGACGGCTCCGCCCCGCGCCCCGTCGGGGAGAGCCCCCCCGCGCCGTGTCTTGCGAGCTACTGCACCGCTACTGGATCGCCGTCGTTCAAGTTGCTTCCGCCGAAGACTATCACCCTGTCCCCGGAGGAGATCCCGCTCGTGATCTGCGCGGAACCGCCCTGCCTAATGCCGGTCACGACGTCGCGCCTGCGGGCTGCCCCGCCGTCCTCCACCAGGACGAACTGCCCGTTCTCGCTGCTGTTCAGGGCGCTCTCGGGGATCATGACGGCGTTTTTGAACTCGCGCTCCACTATGGAGGCCTGTCCGAACATGCCGGGGCGCAGCCTGTTGCCTATGGCCTGGTTGTCGAGCTCTATCTCGACCGCGCTCGAGCGCGTGGCGGGGTCCACATACGGGTCGATCCTCGTCACCTGCCCCTGGAACTCCTCGTCGGGGAGCGCGTCGAACTTCAGGAACACGTCCATCCCCGGCTTCACGACGAAAATTTTATTCTCTGGGATCCGCAGCGACGCCTTGAGCCTGCGAAGGTCCGCTATGTCCGCTATCGGGGAGCTGGGGGAGATCATGGCGCCCGAGGACAGTGAGAAGTCGCTCAGCACTGTCCCGTCGAGGGGCGAGTACATTATGTAGTCCTGCTTCGTGGACTTGACCCGGCCCAGCTCAGCCGCGACCTGGCGCTCCTTGGCCAGGGCAGCGTTGTAGCTCGCGCGCGCCGAGACGTAGGCCGTCTCGACCGTGTCGTACTGCTGCTGTGTGCTGAACCCCTCCTTCACGAGCCTCTCGTACCTGTCGAGGTTCGTCTTGGCGTTCATCATCTCGGCCCTCGCCCGCTCGGAGTCGGCCTTTGCGGACGCCACCTGCGCCTCCGTCGAGCCGATGAGCGCGTCCTGCTGCTCGTGCTCCAGGGTCGCCACGAGCTGGCCGGACTTCACCGCGTCCCCCTGCTTGACGTGGAGGCGCTCGAGCCTGCCGCTCACCCTGGGGATCATCATCACCCTGTTCACGGCCTCTATCGACACGTTCTGGACTATGCTGTCCCTCACGATCCTGTCATCCCTGGCCAACTCCACGCGGACGAACGCGGCAGGGGCCTCACGCTCCCGGGCCGGTTCCTCGGAATCCGAGGGCGTCCCCTTGCTGCTGTACATCCCGATCCCTGTGACCGCCAGGCCGATTGCGACCAGGAAAATTAAAATTTTTCCGACCCTTCCCTCTCGCTTCATCGGAGATCCATCCCCTCCATCCATTCTATTACGTTCCCCTCGGCCACGTACAGCGCGACGACTGCCCTCATGTGATTGTAGAGGGAGCGCAGGTGCTCGAGCCGGCTCTCGGTGAGCGACGTCTGGGCCTCCAACAGATCGAGCTGCGGCGTCACTCCCTCCTGAAAGCCCACCTCCGCCAGCCTGAGGGACTCCTCGGCCAGCTCGAGGGCGAGCCCGGAGGACTCCAGGTGCTCCAGCGACGTCTCGATCCCTATCCACGCGGTCTCCACCTCTGACTTTATATCGAGCTCCTTCTGCCGCAGGGCTATTTTGTCCTGCTCCAGAACCGCCGCGGCGCGCATGACGCTGCTCTTCGTCGCGTCTCGGTCTGTTATCGGGATGGTCACCGACAGCTCCGTCCGCCACGTGTCGTCCCCGCCGTCGCTCCCCCTGTACGGGTCGAGCAGCCCGGCGGACGCCCCGAACGCCACCCTGGGCCTGGAGGCGCTTGCCTCTATGTCGATCTGGTTTGCCTGATACTCCGTCTGCCGCTCGAGAGCCGCCCTGTCCGCCCTGTTCTTCATCGCGGTCCCCAGGGACTCGGCCCTGTTCCCCGCGACGTCGATCACCCGGAGCTCGCCAGTGACCGGGCGCATGTTATCCGGCGGTATGGCCATAAAGTTCATCAGGGATATCGTGGCCTCCTCCAGCTCGCCCTCCGCGGAGCTCAGGTTAGCCCTGTTCGTGGCGACCTGCTGAGACGCGCGGATCACCTCGAGCCTGTTAGACAGTCCGAGCTCGCTCATCCTCGTGACCTCCCTCAGGTGCAGCTCGGAGGTCGCTATGCCGGAGCGGACCGTCTCGACCCGCCGCTCCTGGAGCATCACGTTGTAAAACCTGGAGAAGAGCTCTCCCGTTACCCTGTTCTCGGCGTCGGTCAGATTGAGGTCCGCTATCGACTTCACCTGCGCGGACTGACGGCGCAGCGCCTCGTTCCTGCCGCCGGAGTAGAGAGTCTGATCGAGCGTCACCCTCGCTACCCGGTTGTCGTACCGGCTCGACCCGTCCGACGTCTGGCTCTCCTTCTGGTAGTCGACGTAGGCGTTGAAACTTATTTCCGGATGGCCCGTGCCGTCGGCCTGGAGCTTGAAGGCCGCGGCCTTCTGGCCCTCCTGCCTCAGCGAGAGCAGGCTCGGGTTGTCCCGGAGCGCTAAGTCGACCGCCTCGTTTATGTCCATTGAGACCGCGGCGTGGAGAATTGCCGGGGCTAGGAGCAGCAGGAACGCAGAGAGGACCGTGGGCGCTGCCCACGCCCGCCGGGGGACCAGTCCCCCGGGCCCCCGTTTACTTTTTTTATTATTTTTTTTCGTCGTGTTCATATTT
>JAISRP010000139.1 GCA_031273585.1 Synergistaceae bacterium | reverse complement strand
TATTGGAGGTCCAGGAGGCACTGCCTCCTGGCGGGGTTTGGGGCGGCGCCCCAAGGTTTTTAATCTTTGCTATTCACGCCTCTATCGATAAATCAGTCCTCTTAAAGGCCTATTTTTTTACGCATCTTCTCGAACGACTCCACGACGACCTTCATCCACGACCTCAGCTGAACGCTCTCCTCGCTCTTGAGCGTCTCCTCGATCTGATCGTCTCCCGTCTGTGATGAATTTTCGATTTTTTTGCCGCCGGCGGCGCTTATGCGAACCTCGTCAGCCGTTCGCTTCCTCCCCGCGCTGGCATCCGCCGTGGCGGAGGTCTTCGGTTTTTGGGCGCCGCCCGCCCGGACCTGAGACGACCGGCTCGTATTTTCCACGGTAATGAGCCCAGGGACCCTTATAAGTGCCGCAACGCACCCGAATCCTATCACAACTGACATTACAAGAGCGATCATGACCCTCATCAATCTCATGGCTGCCACCCCCGGCGGTTGGTGCTTCGAGCTCGTTCATTATAAAACGCGCAATCAGTTTCGATCAACCCGTGTCGCGAAATCCGATTCAGCCGCCTGAGACGCGCCTTGCTGTTCGTGGGTGCATGGCGGGTCTGGGTTTTGATTTTTATCCTTTGGACGCCTGACGTTAAATCGGCTCTTCCAAAAAGATTTAATCCTCGAACGGGGGGCGCGACTGACTCATTTAATAAGTAGCTTTTCGTGTATAATTCGTACGTGGTATTGCTATAATATAATTCAGAAATTGGCTGACTGGAGGGGACGTCTTTGGCCGAGGGGAAGCAGTTTGCTAGGCGAACTTTGATACTCTCACTCGAGTCGTCTTTTTTTTCCCTGCTGTCGTTTGTGCTGTATGATTACTACAGGCGGGCGTCCAGTCATATACCCATGCCCCCCCAGATGTTCCTGCCGCTTCTGTTTAACTGGATGGCTTACTTTTTCGTCGCGCTGCTGTGCCTCGTTCTGCCCGTCATAGTCCGTTTTTTCGTCTTCTGCGAGCCGCTGAGAAAGGAGTGGGCATTTTGGGCGTCGCTGATTAATTACCCCACGATAATGATGCTCCAGTCGCTGCCCTACCGGCTGGCGATAGGCGGGGTCTCCGGCGGAACGCCGTATTTCGTCGCATCCTGCATAGCCGGCATGGTAGCCGCGGCGTTCAGCATGGCGTCGGGATACGTGATGCTGCGGGTCCCGGACGACGGGGAGGTTAACGTCGCGGCGCCCATCGACGACAGCACCATCTGCGTCTCTGAGCTCGGCGATTTTATCAACCTCGTGAAGAAGAGCTCCCGCAGGAATTATTCGCTGGAAAATCTCTGGCAGCCGGTCTACTCATACCTGAAGAACACCGGCACCATAAAGAAGGCGATAAGCGAGAAGGGCGCCACTCACGACGAAATTGTCCTGAACGCGGTCGGCAGCATGGTCTTCAGACTGCTGTCGAGCGAGCGCTACAACGCCTCGCCGGGGGAGCTCAACCCGGAGGGCGAGTACTTGAAGGAGATCTGGAAGATGGCGGCTCACGAGCTGGTCCGGCGGAACTACAACACCCCGGATGACATGGCGAGAGGGCTTGCGGCGCTCTACTCCCTGACGGCGTCGTCGGCGCGCAAGGGGGCGTGAGCTCAAGGCATGGGATTCCCGGTCATGAGGATCGACGGTAAAAAAGTTCTGGACAACGCGCGCAGGGTGGCGGAGCTGTGCGCCGGCAGGGACATCGAGGTCTGGGGGGTGACGAAGGGACTGTCGGGCGATCCGCGCCTGGCGGAGATATACGGGAGGGCCGGTTTTGCCGGAATCTCGGACAGCAGGCTCGCGAACCTGAGAAAGATCAGGGACTCCGGCAGCGAGCTGCCGCGCCAGCTCATCAGGATAGCCATGATCTCGGAGCTGCCGGATATCCCGGGGACGGCGGACGTCTCGCTCGAGTCGGAGTTGAGCACGATACGCGAGCTCGACGCGATCTGCCTGCACACAGGAGCCCGGCACGACGTGCTGCTGGCGGTGGACGTCGGGGACCTCCGGGAGGGGTTCTGGCCTAGCGAGCTGACTCGCGTCGGAGGGGAGCTGTCGAGGCTGAAGCACGTATCGATAACCGGCATCGCGACCAACTTCGCCTGCGCGTCGGGCGTGCTGCCGTCGAGCGAGAAGTTCGAGGACCTCCTCATATACCGGGACATGCTTCAGGATACGCTGGGCAGGGAGCTCCCCTACATCAGCGTCGGCGGGACATGCTGCCTCGGACTCATAGAGGAGGGCAGGGTCCCCAAGGGGATAAACCAGCTTCGCATAGGGGAGGGGGTCCTGCTGGGAAGGGACACGGCATACCAGCGCGATATTCCGTACCTCGACCGGACGGCTGTTGTGATATCGGCGGAGATCATCGAGTGCAGGAGGAAGCCGAGCGCGCCGGATGGCGAGACGGGCTGCCAGGCGTTCGGGGAAAAACCGGTGTTCATCGACAGGGGCATGAGGCAGAGGGCGCTTCTCGGAATAGGACGTCAGGATGTCGACACAGGCAGGCTGATTCCCCTTCAGGATGGCGTCCATATAATAACGGCATCGAGCGATCACATGGTGACGGACGTCACGGACGCGGATTCGATCCGCGCGCCGGAGGCGAAATTGAGACCGGGGAACTCGCTCGACTTCAGGCCGCTCTACCCGGCCATGCTGTCGGCCGCGACATCCGGGTACGTGGCTGTGGAGTTTGAGTGATTATAAACAGATGCAAAAAAAATAATTTTGAGTTGGTTTGAACGCTTGACAAAGGCAAACTTTGGGGGTAAACTCTCCCACAGTTAGACGAGCCAAACACAGGCGCGTTCTTTCCACTCCGAAACCGGGAGGTCACATGAGCCTAACAGCCAGGGTGGAGGATTATCTTGAATCGGTGCTCGAGATCGAGATGTCGGGCGATATCGCCACGGTAACTCAGTTGGCGAAAAATCTGGGAGTTACGAAGGCAACGGTTACGGCGGCCTTAAAGAGGCTGGATGATTCCGGTCTGCTGGAACACGAGCGTTACGGGGACGTCATGCTCACGGCGGCCGGGAGGGAAAAGGCGCTCGCAGTCTACAGGAGGCACGAGTTTCTGTCCGACTTCTTCGTCAGGATTCTCGGTTTCACTCGGGAGAGAGCTCAGAACGTCGCCTGCGTCATGGAGCACGAGATAGACGAGAGCACGGAGCGCAGGCTCGCCGCGTTCACCGATGCGTTAGCGCTCGCGGAGCGCAACGGCGAGGCGTGGCTCGATGAGTTGAAGGGGCGTATGGACTCGCCCCACGAGTTGCCGGTTCCCCTCTGCCTCATGGAGGATGGTTCCGGCGGGGTCATCGCCAGGATAACGGCGCAGTACGAGCTGAGAAAGCGCCTTAACGCGGCCGGTTTCGCCCCCGGGGTCGATATAAGCGACATAAGAAAGACGGAGGGCCTTCCGGGCGGCGTGTTCACGTTCAACATGAACGGCATGGGCATACGCTTCGGCATAGCGGAGGCATCGGCGGTATGGCTTTATCAGCCTGAAAGAGTTTAAAGCAGGTTTTTTTCGTTGGCAGAAAGTTTTCTGCCGATTTTAGTTAGTTTTGCCAAACTAAGCTTGCACAGGGGCACAACCCTTTTGCATGGACGGGCGCCAAAATGGTCTGGACGTTCGTCCAAATTCCTCCCATACTTCCTCACAGCAGTGCCGCCGAAGGAACCGCGAACCTTCGGCGGGTTTTTTTATATACTATAGGACGAATCAATTCCGCGACCCCAGATGGGCCTCCAGGCGTTTTTTCACCGCGTCGTATTCGAACAGCGAGGACAGCCTCTCTATCAGTTTTCGCGCGCTGCTCAGGAAA
>JAISRP010000077.1 GCA_031273585.1 Synergistaceae bacterium | reverse complement strand
CCATGACGGATCGCCTGCGGGGGTTCAAGCACCGCTTCACCGACGGAGACGAGATGGCATCGTTCTTGTGCGGCATCGGAGGGGCGCTCCGTGAGCATGGGACGCTCGAGGACCTCTTCTGCCGCGGTATGCCGGCGAGTGGCTCTTTTGCCCCCGCGTCCGGAGGGGCATATTCCGGAGTTGCGGGGGCGATGGATGCATTTGCCTCCGATGTCCTGGGCTGGGGAGGGCTCGATTCATCCCACCTGCTGCCGCGCGCATCGAAGGGCAGCGCCTGCAAGCGCCTCGCGCTGTATATCCGCTGGATGGCGCGGCGCGACGATGTGGACCCGGGAGGGTGGAGCAAAGTCTCGCCTTGCGATATAATAGTTCCGCTGGACACTCACATGTTTCACATAGCGTCCGGCCTGGGCTTCACGGCCCGCTCGTCCGCGGACGGCAGGGCCGCTATGGAGGCCACCGCGGCATTTCGCAGGCTGCGCCCGGACGACCCGGTGCGCTATGATTTTGCCCTGACTCGCTTCGGGATTCGCACAGGGATGTCGGTGGACGAACTACTGGCGAAGTTCGCGCGGGTTTAGGGGATGGCCGACCGGCGGCATGACGCGCGGATGACTTTGCGCGGCCGGCGGGACAGATGGGGGGCGACGCGGTGGACTCTGCCGAACAACTGAAGAAGTCCGAAAAAGCCGAGAGGGAAAAGTCCGAACGCGGCGGGAAGCGCGACGCGCCCGAGGAGCTTGGTCGCTACATAAACAGGGAGCTGAGCTGGATACGATTCAACAGCCGGGTCCTCGACGAAGCCGCCGACAGGACGAAGCCGCTGTTGGAGCGAGTCAAGTTCATGTCTATCTTCTCGAACAACCTGGACGAATTTTTCATGATAAGGGTATCCGGGCTTGTGAAGCAGCTCCGCAGCGGGGTCGTCGACCTGCCGCCGGACGGGATGACTCCCGCCATGCAGTTAGCCGCCATAAGGCGGGGACTGATGCCGGACCTCAAACGGCAGCTCGACTGCTGGCATAACGACATAATGCCCGAGCTCATAAAAAATGGAATCGAGATACTGGATTACAAGGAGTTAAAGGACAAGCAGAAAAAATACCTGGATAATTATTTTAAGAACGACATATTCCCGATTCTAACTCCCCTTGCATTCGACCCGGGGCACCCGTTTCCTCACATATCCACTCTCAGCCTGAACTTTGCCCTTGCCCTGCGGGACGAGGGGAAGAACGAGCTCTTCGCGAGGCTCAAGATACCGGAGTCGTTCCCGAGGCTCGTCCACCTCCCGACGGACACGGAGGTCAAGCTCGAGAAGATGGGGTTAAGACAAGTCCAGAGGGTCGATAGGTTCGTGTGGCTGGAGGACGTCATCGAGGCCAATCTCAACATGCTCTTCCCCGGCATGAGGATAATGGACGCCGTGCTCTTCAGGGTGACCCGCGACGCCGATTACGAGATAGAGCTGGACGAGGCGGAGGATCTGCTTCACTCCATCAGCGAGGTTGTGGACAGGCGTCGGTTCGGAAGCGTCGTGAGGCTTCAGATCGAGAAGGACTCGCCAAAGCGCATAAAGGAGATACTGGTCCGCAACCTGGAGCTGGACCCCTTCCAGGTCTACTCGCTCAAGGACCCTATCGGCATGTCGTCCCTGATGCAGTTGTGCAAGCTCGACCGCCCCGACCTCAAGGACCCGCCGTTTACCCCCAGCAGCCCGGTCGAGTTCAAGGACTCGCGCGGGCTGTTCCACGCCATATCGACCCAGGACATCCTCCTCTATCACCCGTACGACAGCTTCATGCCGGTGACCGACTTCGTGAGGGAGGCGTCCAGGGACCCCGACGTCCTGGCGATCAAGCAGACGCTCTACAGGGCTGGGGCAAATTCTCCGATAGTGGCCGCCCTGAAGGAGGCGTGCCAGAGGGGAAAGCAGGTGGCGGCCCTTATCGAGCTAAAGGCGCGATTCGACGAGGAGAACAACATCGGATGGGCCAAGTCGCTCGAGAGCGCGGGCGTGCACGTCGTGTACGGCTTCGTGGGCCTGAAGACCCATGCCAAGCTCTGCATGGTCGTCCGCCGCGAGAAGGGCGGGATCAAGCGATACATCCACCTCGGCACGGGCAACTATAACTCCGTCACGGCTGGAATTTATTCGGACTTCGGGCTCTTCACGGCGAACCCGGAGATAGGGGCGGACGTGTCGGACCTGTTCAACGTCCTGACCGGCTACTCGAAGCAGAAGGAGTACAGAAAACTGCTCGTCGCGCCGTACACCCTGCGCCGCGAGATAATAGCGCGCATAGACAGGGAGATAGAGAGCCACATGAGGAACGGCCTCGGGCGGCTCGCCTTCAAACTGAACTCCATATCCGACAAGGACAGCATCGACGCGCTGTACAGGGCGTCGCAGGCCGGGGTGAAGGTTGACCTTCAGGTGCGGGGCATCTGCTGCTTGAGGCCCGGCGTAAAGGGCCTCTCCGAGAATATAACGGTGACGAGCATAGTCGGGCGCTTCCTCGAACACACGAGGATCTTCTACTTTCACAACGACGGGCAGCCCGAGCTCTACCTCGGCAGCGCGGATCTCATGACGCGCAACCTAGACCGCAGGGTCGAGACGCTATTTCCCGTCGAGGACGCGTCGATACGCCAGAGGATACTGAACGCGATCCTGCCTGTTCACCTGCGGGACAACGTGCAGTGCAGCGAGCTCAACCCCTACGGCGAGTACGTGCGCCGAAGCGTGCCGGAGGGCTCGGTCCCGGTAAATTCGCAGCAGTGGATGATTGACAACCCGAGGATGGTATTCGTCGATGACTGACGTGACGGTGAACTCCATATTCGCCATAAACTCGATACTGGACAGGGTGGAGCCCCTGGCAAGAGAGATACCTGGCGTGATCGCGGGTCTCGACCCCGAGTGCCTGCACAGGATGCGGGTGGCCTCCCGCAGGCTTAGGACGGCATTGCGCCTTCAGGCCGCTCACGCCGGCATGGCCGACGCGAGGTCGTTTTTCAGGCTGATCCGATCTGTGACGAGGACGCTCGGCGAGGCCAGGGATCTCGACGTCCAGATAGAGTGGCTCAAGGAATTTCTCGGGCGGTGCCAGACGCGCGAGCGGAGCGGGGTGAACCGCCTCATGCTGCGCCTGTCGCAGGCAAGGGGCGAGCTTCAGCCGCGCATAATCCGCGTCATATCGAACATAACGCCGGACCCGGCGTTCAGGGATGCGATGGACCGGCTCAGGGCTGCCCGCTTTGACGCCGAGATGAGCGGCGCGGTGACGGCCGACGCGGACATACAGTACGCGACGAGGGTCATCGGGTTGCAGCTCGACTCGGTGATTCAGCACTCCACGTCCCTTCTCTCGCGGGATGCGCATGAGGCGCACCACAGGATGCGGATCGAGGTCAAGCGGCTCCGCTATGCTATGGAGATATTCAGGGGAGTATACGGGGATAAGGATATCGATGGCAGCCTCGACGAGTACGCGGCCATCGTGAAGCAGCTCCAGGCACTGCTGGGGGATCTGCACGACGCGGACGTGTGGGTGGCGCGAATACCCGTATTATCCGAGGCCGAGACCGAGCGGACGGAAATTTACTTTGGAACGCCGAGGCCGTTCAGCCGGCTCTCCCCGGGATATGACGCAATAGCTAACGACAGGTCCGCGTTCAGGGAGGAGCAGTTTGAAAAAACCCTCGACTTCTGGAATGCGGCGACGAAAGCAGGGCACTGGAGGAGCTTCCGCGAGCTGTTGCTGCGGGCGTACAGGGGGAGGATAAATCCAGTTGGGTGACGAATCCGCCCAGTATAAAAAAAATCCGCCAGGCAGGCCGCGGAAGATTTTAAAAAAATTGAAAATACTGCTGCAGGCAATCGTCGTAACGCTGTGTCTGCTCTATGCCCTGAGGGGCGTGGAAATAGGCGTGCTGTTGGAGGCCCTGTCCGGTTACTCGGCGGGATCTGTGTCGGTCACGCTCCTGTTGTTTGCTCTCTGCCTCTGGATTCAGGCTGTAAGGCTGTCCGTGCTGTTCGAGCCCAGCCTGGGGCCGTTTGGAGCGTTTAAGGCAGTAATTGTTGGGCTGGGCCTGAACAACGTGCTCCCGGCGAAGGGCGGCGAGGCCGCCAAGGTTATCTACATAGGTAAATTCCTGGGCAGGCCCGTCTCCGAGGCGACAGGGGCCGTCTTCTTCGAGCGGTTCTTCGACATAAACTGCCTGTATCTGCTCTCAGCCCTGATCTTGGGCGATATTATATCGCCGATGCTCCTGCGGCGCATGGGCGCATTCTTCCTCGCGTGCTGGGCGATATTTGCGATCTTCAGATTCCGCCCGGACTTATTTGACAGAATATGGAGGGCGCTCCCGTGGCTGCGAGGCGTGAAGTTCCTGGACGATCTGCAGAGGCGGCTTCTGCGCGATCTCGCGGCGCCCAGGCTGGCCGCGGCCGGAGCCCTCACCGCCGGCGTCTGGGTCACGTACTGCCTGTACTCGGTCTACACGTTCATGTACGTTGGCAGCCTGTCCCTGACGCCGGTCAATGCCGCGACGGTGTTCCTGATATCCGCCGCGGGCCAGCTCATACCGTCCTCCCCCGGCTCGCTGGGCGTGTTCGAGGCGTCCGTAGTGTGGGGTTTCGGCCTCTTCGGAATCGACAGGGAACCCGCGCTTGGAATGGCGTTCCTGCTGAGGGCGATACAATTGCT
>JAISRP010000050.1 GCA_031273585.1 Synergistaceae bacterium | reverse complement strand
CGCCATGTTGATATAATACCATCGCTGAACGGGCCTATATGCAAAAAATAGGGGGTACTGTCATGATGCATGGGATCAACGTCCGAAGGGGAATACTTCTTCTCGCTCTAGCCTCTCTGCCGCTCGCGGCCCCGCGAGAGGCCATTGCCTCCCCCGCCGGCGTCGGGGTCATCGAGAAGATGGAGCGCACCGTCACATCGACCAGGAGCGGCTCCGAGGCGGAACTGTCGCCCGGCTCCAAAATTTTCGCGTCAGACATCATAAGAACCGGCCAGATAGGGTATGCCCTGGTTCGGCTCATGGACGACACCGTGATAGAGATGGCGCCCAACAGCGAGATAAGCATAGTCGACGTCACCTTCACGGCAGGGCGCGCCCGGCTCCAGCTCGGGATCGACAGGGGGCGCGCCAGGGTGCGGACGGGGTCCATCGGCCTCAAAAATTCAAGAGGAATAGACATCACCACCCCTAAGAACCTCTTTATACTGAGCAACTGCATCCTATATTTCACGGTGGAGCCAGAATGGGAGACGGTGGACGTGGAGTGGATGCCACCGGGGCCGTTCATCTCGGTGTTCAACGCCGGCACCGGCAACGTGTTCCGGGTGGAGGAGCAGCGCGTCACGCTCGTCACGAACTCCGAAAACGAGGTATCTATCGAGGCGATGCCGGACCCGGACGACGAGGGGGCGGCGGATCCCGAGGAGGAGTAATACAGCCGATTAAGTAAACCTCGCTGATGGCGGTTGCAGCGGCGGCAAAGGTTTTAATCTTAGCCTTTTTAAGGCTTCAAGCTTTAAATTGCCATGCGGCCCTCGAACAGTCCGATGTGACGCCCGGGCGATTCGAGGGCCGTGCTGGGCTCTACGACGCCGCCTTTATCCCATCGATCAGCTCGGTCACAGTGTGCATCCATTGAGGTATGTCTATCCTCTGTGGGCAGTGCTTCACGCAGGCCCCGCAGCTGACGCAGTGATGGGCCTGGAATTTCTCCCCGAGGATGCCGTACTCCAGGCTGATGACCATCTCGTTCCGCGGGTCGCCCTTGCGCCGGCAGTAGTTGTTGTAGATCATGAGCACCTTTGGGATGTCCACCCCGGCCGGACAGTCCATGCAGTACCTGCACGACGTGCATGGAATGGTCGAGGCTAGCTTGTAAGCGGACAGGGCGCGTCCCAGGACCTCGTGCTCGTAGGGCGAGATCGGCCTGAAATTCCTGACAGTGCGCAGGTTGTCCTCCAGCTGGGACATCTCGGACATGCCGCTCAGGACGGTCAGCACCTCCGGGAACGAGGCGGCGTAGCGTATGGCCCATGACGCCTGGCTCTCGTTCGGGGCGGCCTCCTTCAGTATGGAGACGGCCTCGTCACAGAGCGACGCCAGGGCCCCGCCGCGCACCGGCTCCATCACCACCACCGGGATCCCCCTCTCCCTCAGTATGAGATACTGGCTCCGGGCGTCCTGCTGCTCCCAGTCCACGTAGTTGAACTGAATCTGCGTAAAATCCCAGTCGTACATGTCGACAATTTTTTCCAATACCTCCGGCCTGTCGTGAAACGAGAAGCCCAGATGCCTGATCGCGCCGCGCTTCTGAATCTCCTTCAGCTGCTCGTAAACCCTGTTGTCCACGACTATCTTCAGGCGCTCCTCGTTAATGTTGTGCACCAGGAAGTAGTCGAAGTACTCCACCTGACACCTCTTGAGCTGTTCGTCAAACAGTCTGGGGACGTCCTCCGGGCGCTCGACGAACCACGTGGGGAGCTTGTCCGCCAGGTTGAACGAGCCCCTCGGATATCGCTTCAGAGCCTCCCCTATTAAGAGCTCTGATTTTTCCTGATGATATACGTATGCCGTGTCGAAGTAGTTGACGCCGTTCGCGATGGCGTGATCGACCATCCTAGCGGCGTGTTCGCGGTCGATCTCCTGAGTGTCTCCGATCAGGGGGAACCTCATGCAGCCGAAACCCAGCAGGGAAATGCGCTCATCGCTGTTCTTGTAAGTCCTGGTTTCCATAACGATCTCCTTTTTCGATGTAAATATTGGGTCACTTACATTATATGCCAATTATATATTTTGCGCCATACCCGCGGCTCAAATGACGTGAATCCCGACCCACCTGCCGCTCCGCCACCTCGCGATAAAACAGGACGCCCGCACCACCCACTCGAAAACCATGGAGATCCAGATACACACGGCGCCGACGTTAAACTGCCGCGCCAGCAGGTAGGCCAGGCCGACTCGAACGAGCCACATGGCTATCCCAGAGGTAATCATCGTAAAGCGCGCGTCGCCGGCCGCTCGCAGCGCAAACGGCAGGCAGTACGCCGGGGTCCATATTATGACTGCCGCCGCGCAGAATATCATTCCGCCGGCCCGCGCTATTCCGATGCTCTCCCCCGAGAGGGCAAATATGCTGAAAAAGCTGTTCATCAGCAGGATCATGAGCACGTTCAGCACTCCCATGACGACGTAGTTGGCGCGCAGAAGTTTGATCACATAACGGCGTGCCATCTCGTACTCGCCGGCGCCGACGCACTGCCCGACCACCGGCAGGAGGGCCATTGCGATGGCGAGTCCCGGCAGGAGTCCTATCGTCATGATGATGTTGGCGATGGCAGTTCCCGCAATCGCGGCCGTGCCGAACGTCGACACAAGACGAGCCAGGAAGAGCTTGCCCACCTGGAACATGGCGCCCTCCACCCCGTTGGGAATGCCTATGAGCAAAATCCTGTGGATCATATCCGGGACCAGGCGGAATCTGGACAGCCCCCTCAGGCTGACGGGGCCTCCGCGCTGCCTCCAGAGCAGCCACAGCACCAGGACGGCGGCGACGCTCCTGCATATCAGCGTCGACAGAGCGGCGCCCGCCACCCCCCAGCCGAAGAAGAATATGAAGACGTAGTTCCCTCCGATGTTCATGACGTTGATCAGGAGGGAGATCAACATGCCGACCTTGCTGTTCCTCATGCTACGAAACAGCGCCACCCCAGCGGCGTAGAGGGCCAGCATCGGAAAGCTCATGGCCGTTATGAGCAGATATACCCTGGCGTTGGACATCACCAGGGCATCGATGTGACCGTATATCAGCCTGAGCAGCCCGCCGCGGAATATGATGGAGAACAGCCCCAACCCCGCTGAGAACAGGGCTATCGCCCATACGAGCTGCCTGGCGGCGAGCGACGCGCTGCGCCTGTCGCCCCGCCCTATGTACTGACTGCACACGACGGCCCCTCCCGTCGCGAGCGCGGAGAACATGCTGATCAACACGATGTTTATGGAGTCGACGAGAGATACGCCGCTGACCGCCTCCTCGCCCAGGACCGCCACCATAGCAGTGTCGACTATCCCAACCAGCACGACGAGCAGTTGCTCTATCACAAGCGGCCACACAAGCCACAGGAGATCCCGGTTGCTCCAGCGTTCCCCGCAACCGGATGCGGCGGCTGTCATGAATGGTTTTCCATTTTATTGCTGATGCGAACGACCTGGAGCTTGAGAGATCATTTATATACTCCTTACCAAATTCACAAAAATTGGGGTACATTATAATTATATCGCATCGATAATGCGTTTGCAAATGCCGGTCTGCTTGGGGGCCAAATCCGCCTGACGCTTACCGAGCGCGCCGGCGCGTTGCGGAATTTACGGCTGTTTTATTGTTTTCCGCCGCTGTAAGCGATAAGATATCCGTAGTAAAAAACGCTCTGATAAAGTTTCCGACGGAGGCGACAGGTATGACAAATATAGAGAAATACAGAACTTGTTTTATAAAAGCGTTCGAACTGCCCGAAGGAGCGGAGGTGGAGTCATTGGAGTATCAGTCCATACCGG
>JAISRP010000009.1 GCA_031273585.1 Synergistaceae bacterium | reverse complement strand
AGGGCCTGAAGGAGCTGCAGCGCATATTGGGGATACTGGATGCCGAGAAGACCATTAAGATCCTCTACGACGATGCGCAGGCTTACTTCATAACCTAGGGGGTTGAATTTGCCGTTCGGAGGGTCGAGTCAAAGTTTCCGGCGTACGACAGGATAATGCCCGTCTCGTTCGGGACGACCGCGCTCGTGGAAAGAGGCGCGCTGATTGCCGCCATAGAGCGCGTCGATGTCGTGGTCAGGGATTACAACAGGGTCGTCGTGATAAGCATGACGCCAGGCGAGGGGTGCGTGCTGTCCGGCAGGGCGCCTGAGTTCGGGGAGGCCGTAGAGAACGTCCAGAGCGAGGTGGATGGCGTCCCTGTGACAATAGGGGTGAACGTTAAATTTTTTCACGACGCCGTAAAGGTCTTGGACGACCAGACGGTGAAGCTGCTCTTCAACGGAACTGACGATCACATGGTAGTGCGCTCGAACGCGTCCGACTCGTTCGTCTGCCTCGTGGCGCCTGTGGATATGGGCAAGGATCAGTTGACGAGGCCAGGGTCGCAGGACGAAATCGAAACGTTTGAACAGGGGTCGGAATCAGAGGGAGATGCGCTTTAGCGCCACATATTTTCATAATTTCAGGAACATTCAGCACGAACGCCGCGAGTGGCCGCAGGGATTCAACCTCATAACCGGTCCCAACGGGGCCGGCAAGACCAACTTTCTGGAGGGCCTCAACCTGATATCCGGCTGGGGCCCGCTCGAGCGGAATACGAGGATAGCGTCCCTCGTCCGATGGAAGGACGACGGCAGGGAGGAGCGTGCTTCGCTCTGGGGAAGGGTGTCAGGCGAGGAGGATGCCGACATATTCGCCTCGCTGTCCGTCAGGTGCTCGCTCAAGATAGGAGAGGGCGGCACGGACGCCACGACGATGAGGGGGCGCATCCCAGTCCTCTCATGGCTGTCGGGGCACGCGTCCATCCTGAGGGGCGGGGCCTCGAACAGGCGCGCGCTGCTCGATCGGGTCGGCGCGCTCGTCAGCCCGTCATACGCCGCTAGACTGCACGACTACAGGTATGCGCTGCGTCAGAAGACGGCGCTTCTCAGAAAATCATACAACCCGGCGATTGCCGACAGGGTAATGATACCCCTCGGATCTTGGCTGTGGGCCGCGAGGGAGGAGATAACGAGGATGATCGGAAACGCGCTGCGCGAGTTTGCGGATCTGACGCCCCGTCCTGTGGATCTGTCATTCGCCAGGGGCGGCGGCGGTCTTGAGGATAACCCCGCCACGGACTTCAGGAGGGGCCTCGTCCTGAACAGGGATAGGGAGCGGGCGTCGAGGATTCCGCTCGTGGGCCCCCAGAGGGATGATGTTCGCATCTCGTGCGGTTCGCGGGACGCCGCAGTCGCGCTGTCGCGGGGTCAGAGCAGAAGGACGGCGTCGGCGCTGATACTCGCGTCCGCCCTGGTGGTCGAGCGGCGTCTTGGAAGAAAACCCATCCTTGTCTTCGACGAGCTCGCGTCAGAGCTGGACTCGGAGGGCCGTTCGTCGACGATCGATGCGCTGATGAGGACCGGATGCCAGATTTTTGCCGCCTCCACCGACCCCATTCCGGCGGCGGGGGTCGAGCTGCACAGGATGATAAGCGGCAAGTTCTTATAAAATAACTATCAGCTTGTATCAGAAAATTTCAACCGCCCGGAAGCAACCGGATTATCGTTAGCGGACCGTATGTAGTATAATTACGCGGTCGCTCATAATTAAGATGGAATGGACGAGAAGACGATGAATCAGAACTACGACTACGAAGTTATAGTCATAGGGGGAGGTCACTCCGGCTGCGAGGCTGCGCTGGCGGCGTCCCGGATGGGTTGCAGGACTCTGATATTGAACCACAATCTGGACAACACGGCCCTTATGCCGTGCAACCCGGCGATAGGAGGCCCAGCCAAGGGCAACCTGGTGCGCGAGCTGGACGCGATGGGCGGAGAACAGGCCAGGGCGGCGGATTCCTCGACGCTGCATCTGAGATGGCTCAACACGTCGAAGGGGTACGCCGTCCGCACCCTGAGGGCTCAGTGCGACCTTCGGGATTACGGCGCTCACTATACGAGGGCGCTCTCCGAGGTTCCGAACCTCTACGTCTATCAGGGGATGGCCTCGGAATTGGCGACGGATTCGGGGCGCGTCTCGGGCGTCCTCACGGTCGCCGGCGAGGCGTTTCGCGCGGCTCGCGTAGTGCTGGCGTCCGGCACGTACATGAGGGGAAAGGTCCACATGGGGCTCGTCAGCTTTCCGTCCGGCCCGCTCGGGCAGGTGCCCTCCGGCGCCCTCTCGGACTCGCTGGTCAAGGCTGGGCTCGAGCTGGCGCGTTTTCGGACCGATACGACGCCGCGAATATGCAGGAACAGCGTCGACTGGGAATCTCTCGAGCTTCAGCAGAGCGATCCCGAGCCGGAGGCGTTCTCGCACTGGAGCCCGAAGAGGACCTACACTGGACACTGCTGCGCCCGCACCAGGACGTCCGTTTTGACTCACGACATACTCAAGGCGGCATTGGGACGATCTCCCTTGGCCACCAGGGAGATAGGGGTGAAGGGGCCTCGGTACTGTCCGTCTCTGGACGACAAAATATTGAAATTTCCCGACAAGGAGTCGCACCCGATATTTCTGGAGCCGGTCGGCAGGAACAGCCGCGAAATTTACATGCAGAACTTCTCGACGTACATGCCCCCCGACGTCCAGCTCGAGATAATACACACCCTTCCGGGCTGCGCTCACGCCCTGATGCTGCGCCCAGGATACGGCATAGAGTACGACTACGTGATACCGACTCAGCTCGAGCCGTGGCTCGAGACGAGGGCCGTCAGGGGCCTCTACTGCTCAGGGCAGATATGCGGCACGTCCGGTTACGAGGAGGCGGCGTCGCTGGGCTTCATGGCGGGGGTCAACGCGGCGCTCTCGCTTCAGGGGCGCGAACCGCTGGTCCTCGGGCGGGATCAGGCCTACGTCGGGGTGCTCATTGACGACCTCACGTCGCGCGGCACGGACGAGCCGTACAGGATGCTCCCGAGCCGCTGCGAGCACAGGCTCGTGATGAGGCACGACAACGCGGACCGCAGGTTGTGCGGGATCGGAAGGGAGCTCGGGCTGATCGACGACGACAGGTGGAGCGCCATGACCGCCAGGTGGAGCGAGGCGGACTCGGAGAAAAACAGGCTCTCCTCCGTCAGGATACAGCCGGACGACCGGACGAACGACCTGCTGCGAGAGATCGGCTCGGCCGAGATCGAGGAACCAGTCTCGGCGCTGGATTTGCTGAGGCGGCCGGAGGTCTCGTGGAGGACTCTCTCAAAACTCGTCGATACCGGGCTCGGCGACGAATCCGGCGCCTGGATAGAGATAGAGGTCAAGTACGAGGGGTATGTCAGGAGGGAGAACCGTCACGTGAGGCGACTCTCCTCCATGGATAAGCTCAAAATACCGGAGGACCTCTCCTACTCGGCCGTCGGAGGGCTTTCCGCCGAGGCCTCGGACAAGCTGACCGGGACCATGCCTCGAACTCTAGGGCAGGCCTCTCGCATACCCGGCGTAAATAATGCGGATATTCAGCTCATTCAGATAGCGATAGAGCGTCTTCGCAGATCGGGCCATGAGTACGCGGGCGATGTCGGGTGATTATCGTCATCTGTCCAGTGCCATGGAGGGCGCGGATGATATCATGGGCCTCTGCCGCATCCTCCGGCAGCTCGAGAGTGAGTGGAGGTCGATTGTGAAGGGGTCCCTCGGGGAGCGGAGCGCGCCAGTGTCGTACTCTGACGACGTCCTAACTGTCTCCGTCCGCGGCCCTGCCGCGGTGCAGGATATGAACTTCAGGAAAAACGCGATAATGAGTGAAATACGATCGAGGGTCAGGCCGGCAGTGAGGGATATCAAGACGCACTCGGCCGGGGTCCACCGACAGGCAGGCGGACATACCCCGGCGGCGTCTCAGGCCGGCAGGCCAAAAAAACTGCCGGCGGCGGACGAGAAAAAAGTTGAGGCGATCTGCGCCGACGTGCTCGCGAGGCACGGCGATATGGATCCGAACCTCGCGCTCATACTGGCCCGTTGCAGGGCGGTGAGCGAGTCGTAGCGCCTAAATACGCAGGATCAAGACCGTTGGCTCCGCCCACGCCCGCCGGGGGACCAGTCCCCCGGACCCCCATTCCCATTTTTATAATTTTCGCCCGCAGGGCGAAAATTAAAAAAAGTGAAAAGGTCCAGGGAGCGGCGCAGCA
>JAISRP010000006.1 GCA_031273585.1 Synergistaceae bacterium | reverse complement strand
TGATACCTGAACCCGCCCTTCGCGGGGCCGAGCGCAGTCGAGTGCTGCACCCGATAGCCCTCGAAGACGCGCACGCTGCCGTCGTCCATCGTAACCGGCAGCGACACGCACAACGACCTCTCGGGCCTGCTTAAGATCTCGATGAGATCGTCGTCGAGCCCCATCTCCTCAGCCGCGCCGTAGAAATTTTCGAGCGCCGTGTCGAGAAGAACGTTTTTGGAAGAACGCTTTTTGACTGACATTTCGCCTACCTCCTAAATTTTGTCGTGCAGAGGAAGCCGCCGATTCAATCGCAAAATCGGCATCCTGCCGTTCGAGGATGCCGGCAGCCATTAAATCAGCCCTCCCCAAGGGTTGCCCAAAGATCGGAATGAAGACCGCGCAGACGAGCATACCGCGATATGCCCGGTCGTGCCGGGGAGAACAACACCCCGCAACGCGGCTCTCCCCAAAAGGTATTTTAATACCTATAATCGGAGAGAGAATGTTATAATTACTGAAAACAATTTTGTTTTTTTCTCAATTAACCAATCTAATGGAAACAATTGCATCATACGAGAGTCCCCGAATCCGAAGACCGTGGGCTCCGCCCACACCCGCCGGGGGTCCAGGGAGCTGGCAGCAGGCGCGGGGTTTGGGGCGGAGCCCCAAGGTTTCCTGCGGGTTCAGGAACACGCTAGAACATTGACAAATTCCCCGGGCATCTCTGACCTCACGAGGACGCCGGCCAGGGTTGGGGGCATGTCCGGCAGGTTTGGAAATTCCAGGGAGCGGGCGTGGAGGAACAACCTCCGCGCGGCGTCCCCCCCGTACTTCGCGTCCCCCAATATGGGGTGGCCTATCGACGACATGTGAGCCCTCGCCTGATGCGGCCTCCCTGTTACCAGCTCCAGCTCCACCAGGGCGCGCCTGCCGTCGCTCGAAATCCTCCTGTATCTCGTGAGAGCCCTCCTGCCGGCGTCGTCCACGGCGACGGTGTTGCTGGAACCGTCCTTCAGGATGGGGCCGTCGACCTCGCCCATCTCCGGTGGAACGCCCCTCACGATCGCCCTGTAAATTTTCCTGACGAGGGACTCCCTCATGAGCCCTGAGAGCAGGCGCAGCGTCGGCGAGTTCATGGCTATCGCCATCACGCCAGAGACGTTGCGGTCAAGCCTGTGGATCAGAGCCGGCCTGAAGTCAACCCTCTCCCACGACAGCTCAGACCAGGCGCGCGTGATCACGGAGTCGCCCGTGCTCCTGTCGGGCTGGCTCAGCACCCCCGCCGGCTTGTCCACGATCCACACGTCGTCGTTTCGCAGGAGCGTCCGAAGCCGCTCCGCCGTTCCCTCGCAATGCCCGGCGGAGACGGCTCGCGCGGCCCCCGGCAGGCTCCACGGGACATGGACCTCCTCGCCGGCCGCGAGGCGTCTGTCGCATCGCCCCTTGGCCCCGTTCACCCTGACCTCTCCCCTGCGTATCGCCCCCATTATTGCGCCGAGGGGGACGTCCCTGTACATCCCGCGCAGGACCCTGTCCAGCCTGCGGCCGTCCTGGTCCCCGGTCGCGGTGAATCCCCGCGTCTCACCCCTCACCGGAGTCCTCCCTGTTGGGCGAGACCTTCCAGAAGCGCCTCTGGGCGGCGAAGTGGTAGGCTGAGATGTTCTGGTTCGCCGCCAAGTCCCTGGTCGCGTCCTTCCAGCAGAAGAGGCGGAAGTCGAGCTCGTCCGCCGCCGACACGACCAATGCCTCGGGGGTGGCAGGCAGCACGGGCGAGCCGAACTCCTTCTGCCCGTGGTGGCTCAGCATGATGTGCCCTATGTGACGGCGGACGGCCTCGGGCAGACCGGCCTCCTCCGCCAGCCTGTCGCAGGCCGCGTACCCGAGCGCTATGTGGTCCAGCACAGCGCCCGCCAGGGTCATCTCCGGCATCGGCGACATGGCGTAGGACTCGATCTTGCCTAAGTCGTGGAGCAGGGCCCCCGCCGTTACAATGTCCATGTCCATGGACTGGTAGACATCCCTGTAAGCGGCAGCGATGCTCCTGGCCGATTCCGTCACCATCAGGGTGTGTTCCAAGAGGCCGCTGGCGTATGCGTGGTGATTGGAGACGGCGGCCGGGGCCTCGATGAATGCCTCCCTCCTGTCGCCGCTGAATACCCTCTCCAGGAAAGACCGAATGGGCTCGCCGCACCTGCCTATCATCGCATCGAGCCCCTCCTCGAGCTCATGTCTGGGGACGTCGGAGTGGGCGACGTATCCCGACGGCTGATACTTGTTCTGGTTGAGCAGCGATATCGCGTTGAAGCTGAACTGGAGCTGCCCCCTGTAGTCCGAGACGCGGCCCGTGATGCCCACCGTCCGCCCGCGCAGATCCGTGATCTGGGACTCGGAGAGCATGTCCGGCTTATTCTCGAGCTCCGTGGTCGACCTGTCCCACCACCCGGCGTCCGACCATATCTTGGCGTTTATGTTGCCGAACGTGTCGGAGACGACGATCTCCCAGTATGGACGGCCGTTTTTATCGGTCTTCTTTATCAGGCTGTTTACGACAAAGATCCCCTTGAACACGTCGGCCGCGGCAAGACGCCGGACCTCCGAGGTGTTGAGGAGCCTTGACGGCGTCGCTGTCGTCATTTCAGTCCCCCTAAGCGAGCCGTGCGCGCACGCCGCTCTCGCGGCAGCGCGAACCGCCGCGCGCTGTAAAAAAACCCGGCGCGAGTTCCTCACCGCCCCGGGTTCGCCGTTTATCCCAACGCAATCCCCAGGCAGACCCTTGGGGCTCCGCCCCAAACCCCGCCAGGAGGCAGTGCC
>JAISRP010000302.1 GCA_031273585.1 Synergistaceae bacterium | reverse complement strand
CAGTGGGGCGGTCTTGTGTTACAATGCCTTCACAGGCGATTTACTTGATTACTCCGACCACCTTGAGCAGTAACTCAAGGATTTGGAGAATCAAAGCTAGCAGAGGAGCGAGGTCTATCACTTTGGCGAGTGGGCCTCGCTCCTCTTTTTTGTCGCCTGAGAAGCCGCTTCCGTCCTTCGACATCCGCATCACCTCCCACAGAGGGAAGACCTTGTCACTCACCGGCTCCCTGCCGTCGCCGGAAGTCTGTCAGGAGCATGATATAGCCGATTGAATAAACCGCGTGGAATCTTGCCGATGGCGGTTGCGGTGACAGCAAAGGTTTTCAATCTTTACCCTTTAGGCTTCTAATGTTAAATTGCTATAACATGTGCCGGCGCGCGATTCGTCCGAAATTTTTTTCAGTAAAATTCCGGAAAAAAAGGTTTATAATGTACCGACAATCCCTGGCAAGTTCCTGTCGAACCAAGACGCTGACGATATTTCTTTAAAATAAGGAGGAGACGAGCAAATGAAGATGAAAAAGTTCATCAACTCTCAGGACCTCATCACAAAAGAGCTGCTCGAAGGTTTTGCGGCGGCCCATCGCGATCTGGTGACGCTCGGGCCGGACAACACCGTCGTGAACAAAAATCTCGAGCGGGCAAACCGCGTCACGATCGTGACTCAGGGGGGCGCGGGGCACGAACCGGCTCTGAGCGGCTTCGTGGGGGACGGCATGGTCGACGTCAGCGTGGTGGGCGATATATTCGCGGCGCCGGGGCCGCAGGCCTGCGTGAACGCGATAAAGCTGGCGGACAGGGGCAAGGGGGTTCTGTACGTCGTCTTAAACCACGCGGGCGACATGCTGACCGGCAACCTGACCATGAAGCAGGCCGCGAAGGAGGGGCTCCGCGTGATCAAGCTGGTCACTCAGGAGGACGTGGCGAACGCGCCGCGCGAGAACAGCGATGACCGCCGCGGGCTCGTGGGGTGCGTTCCGACCTACAAGATCGCCGGAGCGGCCGCGGCCGAGGGCAGGAGCCTCGAGGAGGTAGCCTCGGTGGCGCAGCGGTTTGCGGACAACATGGCGACCCTGGCAGTCGCGGTCCGGGGCGCGACCCACCCGTCGACGGGGAACATGCTGGCCGACCTGGACGAGGACGAGATGGAGGTCGGCATGGGACAGCACGGAGAGGGCGGGGGCGGACGCCAGCCGATGAAGAGCGCCGACGAGACGGCCGATATAATGTTAAACGCCCTGCTGGCCGACCTGTCGGTCAAGCGCGGCGAGAAACTGATGCTGATTTTAAACGGCGCGGGGGCCACGACCCTGATGGAGCTGTTCATCATCTACCGCAGGTGCGAGCAGATTTTAAATGAAAAGGGGATCGAGATCGCCGCGAACTACGTCGGCGAGCTCCTGACGGTGCAGGAACAGGCCGGGTTCCAGATGTTCATAGCCCGCATGGACGACGAGCTGATTCGTCTGTGGAACGCGCCCTGCAGTACCCCCTACTTCAAGAGGGCGCCGAGGTAACGCCGGACCGGAAAAAATAATATTCAGGGAGGAAGAGTCATGAGCGCGGAGTACATGCACATAGGGATTCCAATCACGAACAAGAAACCCGGTATGACCTACAGCGACGGCCTCAAGATCTGGATGAGCAACCCCGATGACTACGACTACAAAATCGAGTATCTGAAGTTCGAGGAGGGCGCCCCCTTCCCCGAGATAATGCACAAGAACCCTCACATCGCGTTCAGGGTGGACAGCATCGAAAAGTACATGGCGGACGCCGATCGGGTGATATTCCCCCCGACCGAGATCGGGCCGGGAACGCGCATCGCCTTCGTCGTCAAGGATGACACGATCCTGGAGCTGTACGAGCAGAAGTAAGGGGGCGCGCGCGTATGGTAAACCTGGCTAAGATGGACAAGAGGGGACTGGGCAAGTGCTTCGACCACAGCGTGCTCGCCAAGAACACGACCGAGTCCGATATCCGCAGGGGCTGCAGGGAGGCCGTCATGTACAACTGCGCGTCGTTTTACTCCGCCACGCCATACTGGACGCCGGTCGTGCTGGAGGAGCTCTCCGGCAGCGACGTACTGCCGGCCTCCGGGATCGACTTTCCGTTCGGGGCGTCCCCGTCCAGGCTGAAGGCGCTGGAAACCGAGTACGCCGTCGAATCCGGCTGCAGGGCCGTCGACATGGTGCTGAACGTGGGGGCCCTCAAGGACGGGCGGCACGACGTCATAACGCGCGAGATCCGGGACTTCAAGTCAGCCGCCGGGGACGCCATAGCCAAGGTGATACTCGAGGTGGCGTTTCTGACCGACGACGAGATAACCGCGGCCTGCGGGATAATAGCCGAGGCCGGCTGCGACTACGCGAAGACCTCGACCGGCCAGTTCGAGGGGCCGGACATGAGCCAGTTCCTGGTGATGAAGCGCGCGCTCCTGGGCACGGACGTCAAGCTGAAGGTGGCGGGCGTGAAGTTCCCCCGCCCTCAGAACGCGTACGCGTTCCTGTTGGCCGGCGCGGATCTGATAGGCACGAGGGCGGCAGTCGCCATCATCGAGGCGCTCGACACCATGAGGGAGATAGGGCTCGTCCCCCGCTACGAGGGGTGAGCCGGGACCGGGGCTCAGGGCAGCCTCTGACCGAAGGAGGAAGATCGATGGGCGGATACGTTATGGGAATTGACGTGGGAACCACCGGCTCCAAGGCCATGCTGACGGACCGGCACTGGAATATCGTAGGAAGAGGATACCGCGAGTACGCGCTCGACTACCCGAGGCCGAACTGGGTCGAGGTCGGCGCGAAATTTTTAGTCGACATCACATACGACGCGGTGCGCGACGCCATCTACGATTCGAGGGTGAACAGCTCGGATATCGAGGCAGTCTCGTTTTCAGTGAACCGGTCGAGCTTCTGCCTAGTGGATGAGGACTTAAACGTCATAGACGACAAGATCTACGTCTGGCTCGACTCGCGGTCCGAGTCGGTGATGGACGAGATAAACGCGCTCATGCCGCCGGAGCGGCGCAACGAGGTCACCGGTATGCCGGGCGGCAACATATTCGCGATCACAAAATATTACTGGGTCAAGAAGAACGAGCCCGAGACCTACGCAAGGACGCGCTACTTCTCCACCATTGGCAGCCTCCTGATGCACGCCTTCGGCTCGGACAATTTCACCGCCGAAATTTCGGACGCCACGGTGAGCGGCCTGATGGACGCAGCCACCCTCGACTGGTCGCGCGAGACGGCGGAAAAGCTCGGGTTCGACATGGCGAAGTTTCCGCCCCTCTGCAAGCCAGCCGAGGTAGTGGGCAGGATCGGGCCCTGCGTGGCGGCCCGGACCGGGCTCGCCATCGGGACCAAGGTCGTGGCGGGCTCCGGCGACCAGCAGCTCGCGGCTATGGGCGCGGGCGTGATCAGGGACGGCGCGGTATCCCTCACGATAGGCACGTTCGGGCTGCTAGCGATCGGGCTCGCGAGGCCGGACTTCGCCGGGCTGTCCGGCATGATGATCCCCGCTACCCCCAACCTCGGCGTGTTCGAGATCGAGGGGGCTCAGGTATCTGGGGCCACCTGCTACAGGTGGTGCCGCGACGCGCTCTGCGCGGAGGACGTCGAGGAGGCCTCGTCGATCGGCGTGGACCCCTACGTGCTGATGGGCGAAAAGTATATAAAAAAATCGCCCCCCGGCGCGGGCGGCGTTCTGTTTTATTCCGCGCTCTTCGGATCGGGCTACCCGACGTGGGACACGAACGCGACCGGGATGTTCCTCGGCCTGCGCTCGACCAGCACAAAGGCCGACATGGTGCGGGCCGTGATGGAGGGCGTAACGCTCGAGTCCAGGCACATCCTGGAGTCGTGCCGGGCGGCCGGAGTCAGGATGGATGACGTCGTCACCGTCAGCGGCGGCGCGTCGAAGTCGCCGGAGTGGTGTCAGATGATGGCGGACATCTTAAACCGGCGGATTCGCACCCTCGACGTGCCGGACGCCTCGGCACTAGGCGCCGCCGGACTCGCCTCGCTCGGCGCCGGGATGTACGACAGCCTTGACGAGGTCGTGAAGGGCATGGTGCGCTTCAGCGGCGCCTACGAGCCAATCCCGGAGAACGTGGCGGTGTACGATAAAATGTTCGAAATTTACCGCGAGAGCTACTACGCCCTCAGGGACAGGGACATATTCTCCAAACTCTCATCCGCCCGCCCCGCCGACAGATAGATCGGACAGAGGACAGCCTACGGGAGAGGGCATGAGCGGCAGCCAGCGAATCATGACCGATGTCCGGACATTATTTAATTTTTTCTCGGACGCCTTTTTTTCGGCCCATAACCGATGAAGATCTGGGCGCGCTGGTCCCGCTGTGCGGCGCGTGGACCGGCATGGACGAGCTCGTCCGGGCGGCGGGGTGCGAGTCCCAAGCCGAGATGGAGGACGAGTTTCACGCCCTCTTCTCCGGCATGAGATTCCCGTCGCTCGACCTGTGGGAGTCGTGCTTTCTCTCCGGCGACGGGAGGCTGATGAACGAGCTGACCCGCGATGTCGCCGCCTCGTATCGGAGGACAGGGCTCCGGGTCGACGAGGGGGTCCGTCAGCCGCCAGACCACAT
>JAISRP010000281.1 GCA_031273585.1 Synergistaceae bacterium | reverse complement strand
TCCCTTCCGCGCTCCAGGCGCATCAGGAGCCTCTCGCCCCCGCCCTCCTGGAGCAGCCCCTCCGCCATGGCTCCGTCGTAGCTCCGGAGGGATTTTACAAGGTGACGGGCCTGAAACTCGTCAAGACGCCAGAGGGCGCCGCCCTCTCCCTCCACGCGGGAGCAGAGCTCAAGCCGGATTTTGGGCAAGGACACCCCACCACTCCTCCCGCATCGCCTCGTCCATCACGGTCATGCCGACCTCGGACACCGCCCACAGAAATTTTTCCCTCTCGCCCCCGGTTATCCCGGAGAATATTGCGGCCCCTCCGGGGCGCAGAACTTCCCTCACGTCCGGCAGCATCTCCATCAGGGGCTCCAGCAGGATGTTCGAGAATATCAGGTCGAATGGCCCGGACACGCCCGACAGCAGGTTGCCGACCTCGACATCCACCGCGCCGGAGGCTATGTCGTTCAGCTCGAGATTTCCCCTGACCTCGTCTATGACGGACGGATCCAGATCTCGTGATAGGACCCTCGCGGCGCCCAGCTTCATCGCGGCGATGGACAGTATCCCGGAGCCGGTCCCTATGTCCGCGACGCGCCCCAGCCCCTGGGCTGGCCCGCCGCCCGCCGACAGATATCGCTCCAACAGTATCAGGGCAATCTGAGTGCTCTCGTGATATCCCGTGCCGAAGGCGCTGCCGGGGTTTATGTATATCGGAACCCTGCTGTCCGGCTCCGCCCCCCTGTGCCAGGGCGCCAGCACCACCAGACCGTCGCCCACCGCGAGCGGCGGAAACGCGTCCTCGCACTGCCGCGACCACGGCTGATTCTCTATCTTTCCCAGGTCCTCAACCCTCACGTCGGGCCATGTGGACAGGGCGTCCAGAAGGCGGTCCCGCCAGTGGGACAGCTCCTCGTCACTGCGGTAGTATATGCGCATCCTCGCGCCGTCCGGCAGTTCCTGCACCTCAGTGCCTATGCTGCCCGATATCTCCGCCGCGGAGTACAGTATCTCCTCGCTCTCCTCCACGGCGCCCTCGCCGCTACGAAGGAGGACAGTTATATACCACCAGTAGCCTCCAGCCACAGCCACACCCCCCTCGAAAAAATTTTAGAGCGATTGCCCCGTATCGACCTCATCCACATTTTACATCATTATCGCAGTTCTCAGATGCGCCGATTGACCATTGTCGGGCAGAACCGGGGATTTCGCCTCCGCGCCGGGGAGGGGCGATAATTTTTTTTAAAAGGACAGTCCCGTCTTGTGATGTATAATAGTCGGGAGGGCAGGTGGTGAAGGTGACTTATATCAACGAGACTCCATACATCATTGATGTAGGCGATAACAGGATCAACAGGCTCAACGACAGGTTCCTGCGATACCTCCTTACCGGCAGATGGAGCGACCGGATACTTATCAGTTTTATAAACGACGCCCTGATGCCGGAGGGGGATGATGCCTTCGTCGGAATAGAGAACATGCCGTGCGAGCTCTCCTTCGACTACGCAAAGATGAAGATCTCGGTCTTCGACGCCGCGGCGCGCCGCCTGGATGGCAGAACGGCGGACATCGAGCTCCAGTTCGTAAACCGCTACGACTTCAGGAAGAGGTCCCCCTACTACTGGTCTCTCCGGCACGTCAAGAAGCAGAAGGAGTGCATGGCGTACGTCCAGATCAAGCCGACGATAGTGATATGCGTGCTCGCCTTCGACATGCTCGACGACGAGAAGGGGTACCGAAATTCGTTCAAGATAATCAACGAGGAGAGCGGGCGATGCCTCTGCAATGACCTGCACATAGTCTACCTCGAGCTTCCCAAGTTCCGCAGGCTCATCGGAAGGGATGGCTCCCCGTCCACAGGGCTGGAGGAGTGGCTGCTCTACTTCACGAACGAGGACGGGAGGCGGATGGGCGAAATTGCCGCCGCGAACCCCGCGATCGCCCTGGCTGGACAGGTCGAGGGCGAGTACAGGGCCAACGAGCAGGAGATGGGGCTCTACTTCGCCGAGCAGAAGCGGATGCTGGATGAAATAGGCGAGGAGATGACCTTCGGCATCCTTCTGGAGGAGGCGAGGGCTGAGGCAGAGAAGATCAAGGCTGAAGCCTGCATGAGGAGCCAGGAGAACTTCGAGAGGGGCATGGCAGAGGGCAGACTCAAGGTAGCGGCTAACCTGCTCGACATGGGCCTGGACGCGGAGAGGACTGCGGCTGCCACGGGGCTCCCGGCGGACGAGATTCGGAATCTGGAAAAATTGAATAAAGCATGACCGAGGTCCCAGGACCTGCCGCGACATCCCCGATGCCCCTCCCAACGCGAGGAGAAGGAATAAACCAAGCCCTCCGCCCGTGCATGGGTTTTTAATCCATGCCCCGAGCCGGTTTGTCACTTTGCACCCGCACCGCGCCTCGTTCAGTCCATCCGGTCAAGACGCCGATTGCCGTATAAAAAAACCCGACAACATGACTTTAGACCTATTGACTGTTGCAGGTCATTGGGTAAAATGGCCTTATCCCAGAAGGGAGGGCGAATCAGTGCTTCCAAGACTAAAGGAGTATAGAAAAGCGCTAAAGATGACTCAGAGCGAGCTCGCTTCAAAGATGAACACGACGCGGCGCAGCATCATCAGGTGGGAGAACGGGCAGTCCAAGCCAAGCCTCGAACGCCTTCAGCGGCTGGCTGACATCATGGGTTGCGCAACCGACGATTTCTGCCAGGAGTAGAGCCTCTGAGACAGAGCAACTTAAATGAACCGCGCCGGGGGGCTGGATGTAATTCCAGCCCCCCGGCGCGTTAGGGTAAAGATTACGCCTCCAGGCAGGACCTTGGGGCGCCGCCCCAAACCC
>JAISRP010000234.1 GCA_031273585.1 Synergistaceae bacterium | reverse complement strand
GATCCAAGCTGCCGCAAAGCGTGTTCAAGAGAGTGCTTTTGCCGCTGTTCTGTCGGCCGACGGCTATAAGGCGAAACTTTGAAAAATCGACATCCAGAATAGCCCGGAACGAACCCCATTTTGCAGCCTCATCGCTTAGTCCGATCTTTTTAAGCTGTGATTCTATCCAATTGAAATCATTCATGGCGTAATATCATCAACCTTTACGTATAAGACTGAATAACAAGTTGTCAAAATTGTCGTTCTGTCCGATCGTTTATGACATTGCATTCATAAGATTAACCGGATCAAAAAACGATCGCACTACAATAGCCCGGCGCCGATGGTGAGAAATCGGGACCGTCCTCACCCCTGCTGGCACGACCTCGACAGTTTCTCGAAAATTTTTTCCATCGCGCTTATCGTGCCCCATGCGCGCCTCACGTCGTCCGGGTCGAGTATGCGGCAGTGCTTCGTCAGCGTGTTTTGTTGAATCCGCCAGCCGCCGTATTCGGCCAGGTTGTTCCAGAAGACGTGTCCGCCCATCGTCGGGAAGTTGATGTTCGGCATGTCGAGCGGCAGGTTGTTCAATATGTCGGGGTTCGATATTATGACCTTCAGTATATTCTCCAACACTGGTACCGGCAGCATCTCAGTCATCTCCTCGCGCTACTTTCAATACTTCCTGTACTTGTCGAGCTCCCGCTCGGACTCGATCCTATCGGACTCGGCCCTGTACTCCTTCAGGGCCTCGGACGAATTCTTCCGCCCGAGCATAATATTCCCGGCATATTTCAACGCCGCCATCGCCTTGCGCCGCATCCTGTCGGGCTCCGGCGAGACGATGTTCGATTTCATCATCTCCATTACCTCCTTTGTTTGATCGGCTCTCCCTTGAATTTTCCTCACTCGTAACTCTCTCGGAGGTCCGTCTCGGCCTGATCCAGAGTTATCTCCTCCGGGGGCGCCATGTGTTCGCCGTAGACCCAGCCCCTTCCGGAGGCGCTGCCAGTGCTGCTGACCTCGTACCACGGGTGTTCCATGCCCTTGACGCTGCGGGTATCCAGGACGTAGAACTCCGACCCCAGCTCCAGCTCCTCCATGACGGCCGACGCCGTGTCCGGCTTGCTGTAGAGCCGTGAGTTCTGATCGGCCAGGTCCGAGGTGCAGCGTATTATCCGGGACCCCGCCTCCCGGGACGTTATCACCTTGAATATGGTCTCGGCCGTGCCCTCGTCGTCCTCGTACAGGGTGACCGACAGGAAAAAATCCGCGTTCAGCGGGTACATGGCCCGCATCGATAGCCAGCCGTAGCCGCCGCCCCTGGACACTTTGGAGACGTGTTTCTGCGTCCGCTCGTAATCCCTGCACAGCTCGACGAAAAATTTTCCGGCCCTTTCATAGTCGTGCCCCTCCTCCCCGGGGTCGGAGAAGAACGCGGAGACGGACTTATCCGTCACACGCGAGCGCGACTCCGTGGCGCTTATGGAGACCTGAGGGCCGTTTTCCTCGGGGAATGCATTCTCCCAGCCGTAAACCACCTCGTCAGGCGATGGGGAGTAGCTCCGGTCCGGCATCCCTATCTCCTCCACGAACTGCGACATCCTCTGAAAGCCGGCAAATCGGAGCGCCAGCCGCAGGAAGTAGCCGGACGGGCCCGCCTCCTCCGCGGACGACGCGCCGGCCGACATGGAGACTGCAGCAGCCATCACCAGAACCGACAAATTGAATAATAACGAACGGACTCTCACGATAATCGCCTCCTCGTTCCAGTCTTGCTGACCTCAGCTCTTTCTGACCTCGGACCTCCTGACGGATGACACGAAATCGCCCTGGCTCCTGAGCCACATGTCGATCCCGCGCCCGTAGACCTCGGCCGTCACCGTGTACGCGCCGTCCGATTCGCTCACTATCTCGGCCGTGGGCAGCCTGTCGAGCACGGCCTCTATGGAGTCGCCCTTGAAGCTGAACGTGATCCGTTCCAGGCGGCCGGGGTACATGAACTGCACCCGTTTGCGGAACTCGCCGTCGCTGAACTTCTTATGGTACGGCACGGAAAATTTCTCCCCAGTGCGCCTTATGTTCTCGATCCGGTCCACCCGGAAGACCGCCGGGAAGTCCCTCTCGCCCCCCGCGAGGTAGGCTATGAGATAAAAATAAAATTCCGAGAAGATCAGGGCGACCGGATGCGCGATGCGCTCCCCGGCGGCTCCGTCCTGCCTCGTGTAGGAAAACGAGGCCTCCTCGCGGCCGCGAACCATCCGCGACAGGTCCCATATCGCCGGGAGCAGGTTTTTGCCGTGCCTCAGCTCGACGTAGTTAAAGAGCTCGCTCTTTATCATGTCGCGTATGAAGCCCCTCTCCTCCGGCATTGCCTGCATGAGGAGCTTGTCCATGAGGCGGGATGCCTCGGCCTTCGGAAACGCCCTGCTCTCGAGCAGTATCTTCGATATCGCCATCACCTCCTCGTTCGTCAGCCACTCCCTCTCGAAACGGACGAGGGCGTATTCGTTCCGCGCCCTGTCGTATCGGATCGAGGCGCCGGACTCGGAGGGACGCCCCTCCGCGAGGTAGGCCCTCAGGTCGTCGATGTCGCGCTGTATCGTCTTCTCCGACACCCCGAACCGCTCCGCTAAGTCGAGCTTGGCCACGCCTCCCCCCCTGCTCAGCATCTCGTACATCCCGATCAGACGAAACGACTTGTCCGTCCTGTCCGGCATCGGCATCACACCCCATCCATTTTTAAGATATTATATCCGGTAGTATGGACATTATATGACCATCCGAAAAAAACCGAAGATTCACGACCGTGGGCGCCGCCCACGCCCGCCGGGGGACCAGTCCCCCGGACCCCCGTTCTCAATTTTTTTTGTTTTCGCCCGACGGGCGAAAACAAAAAAAAAATTGGACGGAGGTCCAGGAGGCACTGCCTCAAGCGCGGGGTTTGGGGCGGCGCCCCAAGGTTTTGCCCGCGGATTCGTCGCGTGTCTCGTGTATTTTGCCGTTCATGAAATAGCAACTTGCACGTGAACATATATTTCAGCTATAATAATATCAAGTTATTGCAATTTATGGTACGCTATGGATCGGAGTGACCTCAATGCACGAGGACTGGAGACACCTGAAACTTGGAGATCTTCTCGTCGACGCGGGAGCTATCGCAAAGGCGACGCTGGACGCCGCGCTCGAGGAGCAGAAGATATCGAGGATGCGGCTTGGCGAGATCCTGCTGAAAAACGGCTGGCTGACGGAGCGTCAGCTCGCGGAGGCCCTGAGCAGGCAGCTGAAACTTCCGCTCGTGTCTCTTTCAAAGTTCAAGCCAACGAAGGATGCCATAAAGGTAATTCCGGAGGCCGTGGCCCAGAGGCTCGAGATAGTGCCGCTGGCCATACTGGAGTCAGGCAAGATAGCGATTGCGATGTCGGACCCCCTCAACGTCATCGCGGTGGACGAGCTCCGGATGATAACGAACGTCGAGTTCGAGATCAACGTGGCGACCGCGTCCGACGTCAGAAGGGCTCTGATGAACTTCTACAAAGTTCAGAACAGCCTCGACGACGCCATCGGCGAGGTCACGTCCAACGAGGACGAGTTTGCGAAGGGCATCGTGTCGGCGGGGATGGCGCAGGACATCTCTGGGGTGTCCGCCGACGACGCGCCGGTGGTCAGGCTCGTGAGCAACATACTCGAACAGGCCGTCAAGGACATGGTCTCCGACATCCACATAGAGGTCTACGAAAAGGTGTCGAAGGTGCGCTACCGCATCGACGGCTCGCTCTTCGAGCACATCGAGTACCCGTCCTCCCTGCACCCCGCCGTCGTATCCCGCATCAAGATAATAGCCGGCATGGACATCTCCGAGAGGAGAAAGCCCCAGGACGGGCGTATCTTAGTAAAGATCAAGGACCGGAGGATAGACCTCCGCGTCTCGGCTCTGCCCGCCATATACGGAGAGAAGATGGTCATGAGGCTCCTGGACCAGACGACGTCGAAGGTTGGGCTCTCCAACCTCGGGCTCTTCGATGACGACATCCGGGTCATGACCAACAACATAAACGCGCCGCACGGAATATTCCTCATGACCGGGCCGACCGGCTCGGGCAAGTCCACCTCGCTCTACTCGCTCCTCGAGGTCCTGAACAAACCCGACGTCAACATAATAACGGTCGAGGACCCGGTGGAGTACACGGTCGAGGGCATAAATCAGGTCCAGGTGAACGAGAAGGCCGGCCTCACCTTCACCGAGGCCCTGCGCGCGATACTGAGGCAGGACCCCGACAAGATAATGGTTGGAGAGATCCGGGACTACCCGACGGCTGAGCTCGCCATAAGGGCCGCTCTCACGGGACACCTCGTGCTCTCGACGCTCCACACGAACGACGCGCCGAGCTCCGTGATGAGGCTCATGGACATGGGAATCCCGTCATACCTCATCTCGACGTCGCTAGTCACAGTTGTGGCCCAACGACTGCTCCGGCGGCTCTGTCCGAGGTGCAAGTCGCAGTACCCCCTCCCCGCCGCGATCGCGGAGGCGCACGGCGTGGAGCCCGGCACCCTGGTGTACGAGCCGGTCGGGTGCGACGACTGCCGCAATTCGGGTTACAAGGGAAGGGTCGCGGTGGTCGAGATAATGGAGGTCAACGAGAAGATAAAGTACCTGATAAACGAAAAGGCCTCGATGCCCCTGATAAGGGACGCCGCCATAGAGAGCGGCATGAGGCTTCTCACTCAGAGCGCCATGAGGAACGTCGTGAAGGGCGTAACGTCCATCGAAGAGATGCTCGCTTTAAGCGTGCATCACGAATAAGGGGAGTGGGGAGCGATGGCATACCCGATTCAGGCGCTTCTCGCCGAGGTCCTGAGAAGAAAGGGCAGCGACCTTCACCTTGGGGTCGGGCTCCCGGCGGCCATAAGGCTGGACGGCGAGCTGCGCTTTTTAGGCGATCCGATATCGTCGGCCGAACACTATGAGATGCTGTCGGCGATTCTGTCCCCGAGTCAGCTCGATGTCCTAAACAGGGACAAGGAGCTCGACTTCAGCTTCTCCTTCAGGGCGAGCGAGGAGCTCAGCTCCCGCTTCAGGGGGAACTGCGCGTTCGAGAGGGGGAACCTCTGCACGGCGCTGCGCGTCATAACGTCCAACATACGCACCACGAAACAGCTGATGCTCTCGCCCGCCATAGAGGACGTCGCAAACCGCCTGAGGGGGCTCTTTCTCGTAACGGGCCCCACCGGGTCGGGCAAGTCGACGACGCTGGCGGCGGTGGTCCAGCAGGTGAACATGACCCGATCCTGCCACATAATAACGATCGAGGACCCCATAGAGTACATATACACGTCTGAGCGTTCGATAATCCACCAGCGCGAGATAGGCAGCGACACGAAGAGCTTCTCCGAGGCCCTCAAGCGGGCGCTGAGGCAGGACCCGGATGTAATTCTGATAGGCGAGATGAGGGACCTCGAGACGGTCGGCGCCGCGGTAACCGCGGCTGAGACGGGACACCTCGTGTTCGGGACTCTGCACACCCCGGACGCCGCACAGACCATAGACCGCATCATAGACGTCTTCCCCCCTCACCAGCAGCAACAGGTCAGGATGCAGGTCGCCAACATCCTGGTTGGCATCTGCTCGCAGCAGCTCCTGCCCCTTCCGGGCGGCGGCCGCATGGTCGCGACCGAGCTTCTGATAGCCAACGCCGCCATAAGGAACTGCGTCAGGGAGGGCAAGACATCTCAGATAAAGGGCGTAATGCAGACCGGCGCCGCCCTGGGTATGCACACCATGGACCAGGACCTCGCGAGGCTCGTGACCGAGGGCTACATCGCCCGCTCGGCCGCCTTCACTTATTCCTACGACACGAAGGAGCTGGAGAGGCTGCTAGGAGGGGGTTAACCGGAGGCGCGCCGGGCAGGCTCCATAACGCGGCGCAGGTGCGAGGGGGCGCTGTTCTAAATCGCCCGGGCGGAATTTTGTTGTTTGAGGATTCAGCCTCAGGCTCATGTTATTTTTTTTTGTGACTTACAACCGCTGGACCATACCCGGACCCGCAGGGGAATCGTTTTGGCCGAGTCCCCGGAGCGCGGTCTTTATTTGACTCTGCCGGCCGGGGCAAAAAAATAAACGGGGGTCCGGGGGACTGGTCCCCCGGTGGGGGCGGGCGGCGCCCCCGGGTTTTGGCAAATTCTCGAAAAAGGCGCGCGCCCCGCGCGGGTTTTAACCCCCCCCGGTATGCCCGGAATTTTTTTTGGGGG
>JAISRP010000211.1 GCA_031273585.1 Synergistaceae bacterium | reverse complement strand
ACCAGTCCCCCGGACCCCCGTTCTCTTTTTGTTGTTTTCGCCCGGCGGGCGAAAATGAAAAAAAATAAAATAGGGTCCAGGGAGCCAGCTCCCTGGCGGGCGTGGGCGGAGCCCACGGTCCTCAGTCAGACCCAGAGCGGGTTGTCCCACAGATTCAGCTTACGCCCGATCCCCCGTGCGACGGCGTTCTCGTAGATTTTGGCGGAAACCGCTATGTCGATCGCGCCGACCCCGTGCAGACACGAGACCGTCAGCTCGTCATCGCTCGCGCGGCCCTGTTTTTCTCCGGATACCAGCTCGTGAATCTCGGACACGTCCTCCCGCTTGAGCCGTCCCTCGCGGAAGAGCTTGTTTATGAGCGTTCCGACGCCGCGGCTCAACTGCTCCCAGTTGTCGACCGCGACCCTGTCCGCGCCGAGGAGCACGTCATCCTCGATCTCGTAGGAGCTCATCTGGATCACGGAGGCGTTGTTCTTCAGCCAGGCCCTCTTCAGGAAGGGGGTCCGGGACGTCGTCTCGGTCACCACGACGTCAGCCTCCCGGACTGAGGCCTCGAGGTCGCGGCTCGGGACCACCCTGACCCCGAGGCCGGGCTCGGACGAGAGCGCCTCCGACTTTTTCACGTCGAGGTCGCGGAGCTGTATCTCCTTCAGATTCGGCAGGACCTCGCGCATCGCCATTATCATCGTCCTGCCTATGACGCCCGCCCCGACGAGGCAGGCCACTTCGGAGTCCTCCCGCGCCATGCGCCGCGCCACGACTCCCGCCATGGCCGACGTCCTCATGGCAGTGATCAGGGTCCCGTCCATTATGGCCCTAGGGAACACGGTGTCGGGGTCGCTCAGGACGACTAAGTCGATGCCGTATGGAATCCCCTCGGACGCGTTTTGCTTGGACTCGGCCGCCCACTTGAACCCCGCCACGGGGACGCCGCTGTTTACGTAAGCCGGCATCGACATGAAGAACGACGTCCAGTTGGAGTTATCCGGCAAGCCCAGCTTGATCTTTGGCGGGTTGATGACCCTGTCCTCGCTCATGAGGCGGAACGTCTCCTCCGTCACGTCCAGGACCATCTTCATGTCCAGCAGCCCCGCGGCAAGGACGTCCTCCTGCTTCAGGAACAAAATCTCCGGTTTCTTCAACTCGGCGCTCCCCCCGCCCGTCAGTCCATGCGGTATTTTTTCTTGAGGGCCTGGATCTCGCCCGAGTCCGCGAGCTCCCTCAAGGCTGAGTTCAGGGCTTCCAGAAACTGGGGATCTCCCTTTCGTATGGCCAGGGAGAAGCCCTCGTCCTGCTTGTTCACCTCGACCCTGAATGCCGTCTTGAGAGCGCCCTTGAACCTGTCGCTGTCGATGTAGCTGTTGCCGACGAAGGTCCCTATCAGCACGCCGTCGTTCCGCCCCAGGATGACCTCGCGTATGGCGTCGTCGGTCTTCTGGTACCGCTTTATCTCATACTTTATGTCCTGTCTTCCGAGGAAGATGTCCTCCGTCGTGCCGAGCTGCACCCCAACGATCTTTCCCTCCAGGTCCTCCAGGGACTTTATCGAGTCGTTGTCGGATTTGACGACTATTGCCGAGTCCGCTATGTCGTAGACGTCGGAGAAGTCCACCCTCTGTTTCCTCTCCTCCGTGGAGTTGAGGGCTGCCGCTATCACGTCGATCTTGTTCGTGAGGAGGGCCGGTATGAGGCCGTCGAACGCCATGTCGACGATTTTTACCTCCTTGCCGAGCTTTTCGCCGACCTTGACGATCAGCTCCATGTCAAAGCCCGTGAGGGTGTTGCTCTCGTCGTAGTATTCGTACGGCGGATACGTGCCCTCGGTTCCCACCGTCAACACGTCCTTGTCCGCGAGCGACCCGGCCAGAGCCGCCCCGGACGACGCCCACGCCGCGATAGACGCCATGACCACAGCAAATGCCAACTTTCTGAACATAATAACGCACCTCCGTTTTCGATTTAGGGACATGCCGTTATGAGCTATCCCCGGGCTGATATGGCGCGGGCATCCCGCGTCACACAACGTTCCATTTTTTCTCGACGAACCTGAGTCCGAAGCCCGTTATGCTCGTGAGCGCCAGGTAGATTGCGCCGACGACGATGAAGGTCTCGAACGACGCGTACGTCACGCTTCTCACCTGCTGTCCCGCCATTGTCAGCTCGGTTATCGCCAGGGTGGAGAGCAGGGACGACTCCTTTATCAGGGTGACGAACTCGTTCCCGAAGGCCGGCAGCATGCTGCGCACCGCCTGGGGAAGGATGACGAACCGCATGGACTTGGCGTAGGAGAGGCCAAGCACCCTGCTCGCCTCCCACTGGCCGGCGGGGACCCCCTCGATCCCGCCGCGGACTATCTCCCCGACGTAGCCGGCGGAGTTAAGCGAGAGGCCGAGGACCCCGGACGCCATGCCGGACAGGTTTATGCCGAGGGACGGCAGGCCGAAATAAATGAAGAAGAGCTGTGTCAGGGCCGGCGTGCCCCTGATTACGTAGATGTAGCAGGCCGCCAGAACCTGAAGGGGCTTGAGGGGGACGACCCTCAGGATGCCAACCACCACGCCCAGGATCGATCCGAAGAGGAGCGCCATTGCGGACGTCTCGACGGTAACCAGGGCGCCGTCCAAAAAAAGTCCCATGCGCGGAATTACGAGGGAGAAGTCAAAGCCCATTTACGCACTCCCCCGTCCTGACGACGCTTCCGCCGCCGCTCGCTACGAGAAGCCTCTGGAGAAACTGCCTTGTCCTGGCGTGCTGCGGGTTCGAGAACACGACGGACGGCGCGCCCTGCTCGACTATCGCGCCGTCGTCCATGAACACCACCCTGTCCGACACGTCGCGGGCGAACGTCATCTCGTGAGTTATTATAACCATCGTCATGCCGGACTCGGCGAGCCTCGCCATGACCTCGAGCACCTCGCCGACGAGCTCCGGGTCGAGCGCGCTCGTGGGTTCGTCGAACAGCATTATCCTGGGGTGCATCGCAAGCGCCCTGGCAATCGCCACGCGCTGCTGCTGTCCGCCGGAGAGCTGACGCGGGCGCGCGCTCGCCTTGTCCGACATGCCCACCTCCGCTAAGAGGCCATAGGCCAAGACCTCCGCCTCCTCGCGACTCATCCCGAGGGTCCGGACCGGCGACAAGGTTATGTTCTGAAGCACGGACAGGTGCGGGTACAGGTTGAACTGCTGGAAGATCATGCCGACGAGGCGCGCGATGTCCCCGTTTCTGTGGCGTCCGCTGGACACCTCGAGGCCGCACAACGAGACGGAGCCACAGTCCACCCGCTCCAGCCTGCACATGCACCGGGCGAGCGTGCTCTTGCCCGACCCGCTCGGGCCGATCACGGATACGACCTCGCCCTCGGATACATCCAGATCTATACCCTTCAGGACCTCGTTCCTGCCGAAGGACTTTCGCAATCCCCTTACGGAGATGATTCCCTGCGAACCGCTCTCCATGGCGTCACACAACACGAATCTCCCCTTCGTTACAATCGCTGACGGATATATAACAATTTAAAATTAGAAGCCTAAAGGGTAAAGATTAAAACATGTGCTATAACGGATCGCCGAACCGGGAAGAGCGGCGCGGCCTTAAAAACCGAGGTTAAATAATACCCGCATATTAACCTGCGGTCAATACTGGCGCCCGCCGCCTCAGGGCAACTGTAGGTTATACAGTGGGTTGTTCTCGTTCTCTGTCAAGCGTCTGAGAAAATGTCCGCAAAAACGAGGTCAATTCGTCTGTGAAAATGTCCTCTTTCGGGATCGAACACCCGGCGTACATTTCCGCGCGCAGGGTGTTTAGCCTCAACATC
>JAISRP010000154.1 GCA_031273585.1 Synergistaceae bacterium | reverse complement strand
GTCTCGCCAACTCCCTTTAGCTCCCTCACGAACTCGTTCACCATCTCGGAGACCTCCGCGCTCAGCCGTGATGTCGTGCCGGAGGACTCCGCCCCCTCCGTCGCGGACACGGCGGTCGTGTTGGCGGCGTCCGTGACCCCCTGGACTGCGACCGTCGTCGCCTCGACGGAGCGCAGGGCATCGCCCGCGAGATGCTCCACGTTGTTGGCGGCCGATTTCGAGTGGCTGACCTCATCCGAGGCTCCGAGGCTGAGCCTGTCGAGGTTCCCAGAGGATGACGTCAGCTTCTGGACCTCGTCCATGACGGAGACGACTATGTCAGTGAAGACGTCCCTCATGTTGTGCAGGGACGCCACCATTGCGCCGAGCTCAGTATTCGCGCCGAGGCTCGAGACGGACCTCTCCGTCTCGGGATCCTGCGTGAGGTCGAGTGACGCCAGCCTCTCGAGGGTTTCCTGAACCGCCTTCAACGGCTTCGTTATGCCCGGTATCATCAGGGCCATGTAGATGACCAGCAGGACGAGCGCAACTCCCCCCGCGACGGCCTGTATCATCGTGACGTTGCGGACTATCCTGCTGAGCTGTTCGCGGGGAAACACGAGCGCCGCGATGTATCCCGACTGGCCCTGGCCGTAGTATATCCTCCGCGTCGTGCCTAGCAGGGTGTAGTCGCCGAATCCAGATTCGTGGGCCACCATCTTCCGTCCGATGGCGGCCAGGTCGGCCTGCACCTTCGAGCTCGTCTTGGCCAGGTTTTCGACTGTTATGAAGGATTCGTCGGGGTGCTCCAGTACCAGGCCGTCAGGGGCCATGAGAACGCCGTAGCCGCTTCCGAACACGGTTGCGTTGCTGATTTGGGCCGACAGGGTTTGCAGCGACACGTCCAGAGCTATTACCCCGAACAAGCCCCCGTCGTCCGCGTATATCGGGGAGGCGACCGTTATTACGAGTGTCTTCGTATCCTCGTCGATGTACGGATCGGTGATCACCGCGCCCTTGGCGGCTACGGCCTCCACATACCAGACTCTGGCGCGGGAGTCATATCCCTCCGGCGGGTCCCACTCGATGCCGCCGATTATGTCGCCGTCGCTCTCAAAGCCGACGTACACGTCGTTCACATTCTGCGATTTATTCGTGAGTTGCAGCTTCACCATCATGTCGGAAATTTGTTTCTTGTCGACTGAGCCGTCCGGCCCGAACAGTTTTTGCACGCCGGGGATTGCGTTAAGTATGATATTCTCGAGACCGAGGAAATAAAAATCTATTATTCCCGTCATGTAGTTGACGCTGTTCTTCGCCTCCTCGTCCGCGAGGCTGGTCGTGACGCTGGAGGTTCTCTCGTACATTGTGACGGTCGTCAGCGCCAGCACCAGCACGACGACCCCAAGCAGCAGCAGCAGTTTATTCTTTATCTTCATCGATATTACACCCCCTCTTTAATTAACAATATTATCACATGATTGTCTTCGGCGGGATTCCGTCTGGGAGATTTAACGAGCGCCTCCTAGCGCCGCAGCGCGTACTTCTCTACTGGGGCAAATGCGTCGGTGAATGCTGCTATGCGCGGCTCGAACGGCGCGGTCCACCTGTGGCGCAGCAGCGACGCTATGTACTCGTCCGCCGGCGGACGTTCCGGGATTACGTCCCCGGCGAGGGCCACTATCATCACGTTCTGCTGAATGGCGGCGCTGTTTGGGTACGTCGCGGGAAATATCATTATGTTGGGGAACGCGCTCGCTATGCTAGAGTATATGCCGCTGAAGAGCTCGCCGTTTATGGAGGAGATTATGTTCACGACGAAGACCCCGTCGGGGGCGATCAGCTCCCGAATCCGCTTCATGCACTCGGAGGTCGTGAGGTGGAACGGGATGTTGTAGGACGAGCCGAACACATCCTCGAATATCGCGTCGTATTTGAGCTCGCCCCTGCGGGCCTCGCGGTTCAGGAACATCCGGGCGTCCTCGTGGAATATCCTCTGAGCGGGCCTGTCCCCGAGGTTGAAAAACTCCCGGGCCGCGCCCGTTATGCCGGGGTCCAGCTCGACCACGTCCAGCGACACCTCCGGGCGGATCTCCCCGAGGTGCTTTGGCACGCAGTAGCCGCCGCCCCCGAGCATGAGCACGCTTTTAACGTCGGGCTTGAAGTGGAAGGCCAGGTCGTAAAATTTCGTGTAGTCGCTGTAGAGCTCGTTTGGCGAGTCGATGTACATCAGCGACTGCGCGCCCATCGGGTCCGTCTGAAGTATCCTGATCTCGCGCCTCGTGTTATACGCTATCGTGTCCATTATATGTATCGTGTTATACGGCGTCTCGATGTTTCTGCCCTCCGGCATCATTGGCATGGCACCTGCCTCGCTTAGGATTCCCAGCCCGAAAGTGACGGCGACGATGGGAGCGAGCGACCTCCAGCCGGGGTGGTTCAGCAGGAGGGAGACGACCCCCAGAACGGCTGCGACCAGAAACAGGATGGTCTGGGATGACAAAAATGAGATCAGAACGAAGCCCCCGAGGAAAGTCCCCAGGATGCTCCCGGCCGACGAAAGCGCGGAGAAGGCCCCCACCGTGTGCCCCGCCGATCCGAGGTTCCTCATGGCGAGCCTCACTATGAAGGGCGAGACCATCCCCAAGAGAAAGCTGGGGACGGCGAAGAGGCAGAGAGATGCGATGACGGATCCGGCGTAGATGTTCCTGAGCCCCGACGAGAGCAGTTGCAGCAACGGATTGGCGACCACCGCCATTATAGCTGTCAAGAGCGCCGCGAGGGCTATTATCCGGGAGAGGAGCAGCGCGTTCGGATGCCTGTCCGAGACGATCCCGCCCAGCCAGTACCCGAGGGCGAGGCTCGCCATTATGATTCCTATGAGCGAGGTCCAGACTATGAGCGACGTCCCCATGTAGGGCGCCACCACGCGCGACCCAGCCATCTCTAGGACCATGACGCACGCCCCGCAGGAGAACGACGCCGTCATCAACACCGGGCGGCTCACGACCCCGCCGCCTTGAACATCCTGAACCACCGCGCTCTGCTTGATATTTTTTTTCTCAGCCTTGCCGCCAGCCGCCGACATCCACACGCCCCCATTCTTCATGCCGAAACGGGAGTATGATAGTTGATTATCCCCGTCTTTGCAAATAAAAACAAATCCCGCGGGCAAAACCTTGGGGCGCCGCCCCAAACCCCGCGCTTGAGGCAGTGCCTCCTGGACCTCCATCAATTTTTTGATTTTCGCCCCGGGGGGCGAAAATCAAAAAAAAGAAAACGGGGGTCCGGGGGACTGGTCCCCCGGCGGGCGTGGGCGGCGCCCACGGTCTTCCGTCTACGGATTTTTGGGCTCTATTCTGTCCAGGGCGGAGGACAGCTCCGCTATTATGTCGCAAGCGTCCTCCAGTCCGATTGAAAACCGGAGCTGTCCGGGGGTTATCCCGAGCCGCTCCAGCTCCGCCCTGTCGTAGAATCTGTGGGAGGTCTTTATTGCGTATGACACTGTCGTGGCGGCGCCGGCCAGGCTCGGGACGAAGGAAATCATCTTCATCTCCCGTATCATGGCCTCGGCTGCGCTCGCGCCGCCCTTGAGATTCACGCTCAGCATCCCGCCGAACAGGCCCGGCGTGAACTGGCGGAGCGCCCGCTCGTGCGACCCGGACGACTCGAGCCCAGGGTAGAAGACCCTCTCCGCCAGGGGATGCTGCTCCAGGAATCTGGCGACCTCGAGGGCGTTCTCCGAGTGCTTTTTCATCCGCAGGTCGAGCGTCCGAAGGCTCCTCGCCAGGAGCCAGCAGTCCGAGGGGCCGAGCGTCGCGCCGTACAGGACCTGATATCGCTTGATGGCGTTGATCAGGGCCGCATCGGCAACGACGGCCCCGCCCGTGATGTCGCTGTGCCCCCCTAAGTATTTCGTGACGCTGTACAGGACGATATCGGCCCCAAGGGAGAGGGGGCGGGCTATGACGGGCGTCGCGAACGTGTTGTCGACGAGCAGCCTCAGCCCCAGCTCGTGAGCCCGGGCCGAGAGCGCCCCGATGTCCGGGACCTCCATGAGGGGGTTGGAGATGGTCTCGGTGTAGACCAGCTTGGTGGAGGGCCTGACGTGGGGAGAGATGTCCTCGGTCGCCAGGTCGAGGAATGTGACCTCGACGCCGAACCTCGCGAGCTCGTTTGCCATGAAGTCGCGAACGCCGCCATAGAGAACGCTGGACGAGATTATGTGGTCGCCGGTTCCGACGAGCGACAGTATGGTCGTGGTGATCGCCGCCATGCCGGAGGAGAATACCAGGGCCCCGCCTCCCCCCTCCGCCGCGGCTATGATCTCTGAGGCGGCATCGGCGTTTGGGTTCGACATCCTGCTGTATACGTACCCCTCGGCCTCGTGCTCGTAAATCGCGTCGACCGACGGGACGTCGTCGAAGGCAAATACGGACGTCAGGTATATGGGGAACGTCTCGGGGACGGACGCGGTCCGCGCCAGAGCCTTGCAGACCTGCCCGTCCCCGGTATGGATCAGTTCGGTGGAGAGCTTCTTCTTATTACCGGACATCCGCCGCTCCCCTGAGTTGCCCGGCAGAGCGGCTCACTTCCACGCCGGCAGGTAGGAGCCGTCGAAATAGTCCTCGAACACTTTTTTGACCTCGTCGGACTGATACGCCTTGACGATCTTCTTGACGTAGTCCTTCTCTGCGTTCTCGATCTTGACGGCGATGATGTTCACGTAGCTGTCGTCCTTGTAGAAGGTGAGGTCGTCGTAGAAGATGGCGTCATTCCTCGGGCTCAGGCCGAAGTCCACCGCATAGTTGCCGTTGATGACGCCAGCTGCGACATCGGGGAGAATCGACGGGACCTGCGGCGCCTCGACCGGAAAGATATCCAGCTTGAGCGGGTTTTCGACGATGTCGGTCACGTCCGGCGTCAGGCCGGCGGCCGGTTCGAGCTTTATGACGCCGGCGCCCTGCAGGACGGTGAGCGCCCTGCCAAGGTTTATCAGGTCATTCGGAAGGGCTATCCTGTCGCCCTCCTTCAGCTCCTTGACGCTCTTTATCTTCGACGAATATACGCTCATGGCGGAGAGGAACGTGTCGCCGACGGACGTGATCTTGTACCCCTTCGTCTTGACCTCGTTGTTCAGGTAGAGGTGATGCTGAAACGCGTTCAGGTCGATCTCCCCCGCGTCCAGCGCGGAGTTGGGGAGCACGTAGTCGGAGAAGCTGACGAGCTCGATGTCGATGCCCTCCGCCTTGACCTTCTCCACCACCGGCTTCCATATCTCCTGCCCGCTCTCGCCGACTATGCCGACCTTCACCTTGATCCTGTCTGCGGCGCGCGCAACGCCGGAGGATGCCGCTATGACCAGAAGCAAAACCATAACCGCCGTGAACAGTTTTCCTAATTTCATTTGAAAATTCCCCCAATCAAAATTTTTTTTAAATCGCAGTTTCATGAACGGCATCTTGCTGCTTAGTGAGTGCTCCGCTTTGCCACCTGGTTGCCCAATATCTGTATTACGTTCACGATCAGCACGAGGGTCAGCACTGTGACGTATGTGACGTCGAGCTGGTTCCTCTGGTGCCCGTAGCGTATGGCGAAGTCGCCCAGGCCCCCCGCGCCGACCGCGCCGGCCATCGCGCTGAGCCCGATTAAGTTTATCGCCGTTATGGTCGTCCCCCTGGCTATGCCGGCCATGCTCTCCCTCAGGTAGACCCTGACAATTATCTCGAGCGGGCCGGACCCCATCGACTGCGCCGCCTCCACGACGCCGCGGTCGACCTCGGCCAGGGCGGCCTCTATCTGCCTCGTGAAAAAGGGCACTGTGCCGAACACGAGCGGTACGATAGCGCCCTTGACGCCTATTGCGGACCCCATTATCAGCCTCGTCAAGGGGATCAGGCCCGCCAGGAGGATTATGAAGGGGATCGAGCGGAAGAAGTTCACGCACTTGTCCAGCACCTCGTAGACGCCCTTGTTCTGCATCACCCCGCCCGGGCGCGTCACCGTGATCGTGATGCCGAGCAGGAGGCCAAGGATGAAGGCCAAGGCCCCGGAGATTCCGACCATGACCAGGGTTTCAGCGATGGACCTAAGAAACACAGGCCACTTTGACGTTACATTTGGTATCAGGTAGCTCAGAAACTCCCCTGGCATCGAGGATCACCTCCACTCCCACGTTTTTGCCCTGAAGCCACGCGATGGCGTCGTCGATGTCGTCGGATGCGCCGCTCGCTATCACGACGAGGCCGCCCAGGGGGGCGTCGCCTATGAGCTCTATGTTCCCGAATATTATGTTGGCGTCGATGTTGAACTGGCGCGAAATCGTCGACACGAGGGGTTCCGAGACGTTCCGCTCGAGGTACCTGAGCTTGAGGATGCACTGGCCGGGCTTCAGGTTCACGACGGGCGATCCCTCGTCTATCAGCGCGTATATCTTGGACAGGTTGGACGTCGTGTCTATGAAGTCGCGGGTGATCTTCTGCCTTGGGTCGGCGAACACGGAGAACACGTCCCCCTCCTCCACGACCAGCCCGTGCTCCATAACCGCGACCCTGTCGCAAATTTCCTTCACCACCTGCATCTCGTGGGTGATCACGACTATGGTTATTCCGAGCTCGGCGTTGAGCTTTTTGAGCAGTTTCAGTATCGAGAGCGTCGACTGAGGGTCGAGCGAGCTCGTGGCCTCGTCGCAGAGGAGCACGCCGGGATCGTTGGCGAGCGCCCTCGCTATGGCCACCCTCTGCTTCTGCCCGCCGCTGAGCTGGGATGGGTACGCGTTCTCCTTGTCCTCCAGCCCCACGAGCCGCAGCAGGTCGCGGACCCTGTCCCTGATCTCCGATTTGCTCTGCCCGCCGTACTTCAACGGGTATGCGATGTTCTGGGCCACCGTCCGCGACGCGAATAGGTTGAAGAGCTGAAATATCATCCCTATCTTCTTCCTGGCGTTCCGAAGCTCGCGCTCGGACATTGCGGTGAGCTCTGCGCCGCCCACGAAGACCCTTCCCGTGGTCGGGCGTTCGAGAAGATTTATGCAGCGCACCAGCGTCGACTTTCCGGCGCCGGAGTACCCTATTATGCCGTAAACTTCCCCCCGCCCGATCTTCAGGCTGACATCCCTCAGAGCCTCGACGCGGCTGCCCGCGCCGTCGAAGGTCTTTCCGACGTTCTCGAGTACGATCATATCCTACCTCCAAAATCAGCATTTCCCACGAGAAAGATGATATAACAATTTATCATTAGAAGCCTAAATGGTAAAGATTGAAAACCTTTGCTTTCACCGCAACCGTCATAGGCAAAATTCCAAGCGGTTTATTCAGTCGGATATACAAAAAAAGAAGCTCCTCCTGAAGCTCCCGCGACTGCCCGTCGATCTTGCGATGTTAAAAATTCCGCACGATACGGAGACGGTTAAATCTCCTTCCCGGACATTCGACATCGCTCGGTGCAGGCATCACGGCACATCAACATACACATTCGCGCATGGGCTCCAAAAAAACTGGACTGCATCGTACGTATCACCTCCCTCACACAATACCTACTATAGTTACGAGTATTATATGATTAAGCGTACTATATCACGATTCCGGGGAATGTCAACACGCCTCGAGCAGGGCAAACGCGAAGAATTGCGCTGCGAAAACATACTTATTCCGGAATGCTGTTGATTACTTTCCTATTTATATAATGGCGACACGGATAGTTTTTGTGCCGCTCTATAAATGAATAGCCTCTTGTCAATCCTCAGTCGCACGTTGCTCCAACCCTCCCTGTATTTTACTCAACCATGATGAGATCCTCTGGTCGAGATCGGAAGGGGCTATTTTCGACACGCCGGAGAACTCTATCCCTTCTGCAATTTTTGCGTTTCGGGCTTCACTGGCGAAGCGCTGGAAAAAGTCTCCGGAATCACCTCCATTGGTACAGAAAGGAATCACTGTCTTGCCGCCGAAATCACTTTGCGAGAGAAGGGAGAGCATCGGAAGCGCGATTGAG
>JAISRP010000129.1 GCA_031273585.1 Synergistaceae bacterium | reverse complement strand
TAGCTTTTCCTCGAAACGGCGTCGTCGATGATGTTCAATACGTCCGCCGCGTGGTAGACGAGCGTCCCGGTGCTCGTCGCCACCGACGGGCGGTCCCACAGCGAGCGGATCGCCCCGGGGACGGCTCCGTCGTAGTCGTAAATTTTCCACGCGAGCCCGGATGCGCCCATTAACATGACCGCGCACACGGACGCGGCCCTGACAGGCGTCAGCCGCCCCCATCCGTTTTTGTCCCTGATGAAGCGCGCGAGCAGGGCGAACACCGGTATGTCCGCGAAGTACAGCGCATCTCGCGCCCTGGCGAGCCCCGCGATGGAGGACGCTATCTCCCACGCGTAGGAGGACAGCCCTATGTTCCGCAGCGAGAAGAGGTCCGCGTAGAACCTCACGTACAGGAGGTCCGCCAGCAGCAGCAGCGACAGGAGCGAGTCCAAGGCGACAAGCGCCGCGCCCCGCGCCCTGCGGGGGAGGAGCAGCGCCGGCATAAACAGGAGCAGGAGCGCGCCGAGCGCGCCGGTCCCCGTTATGAGGGTGAGCGTGTGCCGAGGCAGTATGGCCTCGTCGAAGGTGTGAAACTTGAACCAGATTACCGCGATCATCAACGCCGCCATCGCGTTTCCCGGCGAGGCAAGGCCTCGTCCGTCCGATTCAGCATATGTTGGAAGCTGTGAAGATATTTTTTCCCCGTCCATCAGAGACCTCCGTCGTGTTTGTGCGGGAAAACCCGCGATGCCCATTATATTATAGAGGCGCGCCCGTGTCATTGGACAGGAAGTACAGATATTTTAGGGATGTCGCGTTGGGGCAAAGGAAATACTATGGTGTCGCGGATGAGATGACGAACGATGCGGGCCACAAAGCGGATTCGTTTCGAGATATAGCCGATTGAATAAACCGCGTGAAATCTTGCCGATGACGGTTGCGGTGACAGCAAAGGTTTTCAATCTTTACCCTTTAGGCTTCTAATGTTAAATTGCTATATAATCAATTATAGGGGCGATGCCGTTAGCAATCTCGTATCCGTGTGGTTCATACGATGCCGATACCGTTGCAACAATGGAAAAACTTGGGGTGCCGATTGGTTTTGACGCGAAGCCTAGCGCATGTTGGGGCGACAGAATGCATATCCCAAGGGAGGATCACTCGAATGTTGTAAGTGAAATGAAAGGAGAGGGGGAAATGGATGTCTTGAGCATGATGGACGACAAATATGAGTTCAGGTTGGCTGATGTAAATGATATCGATTCAATAAAGGGCTTTATAGGCGCAGAGTGGAAATCGGATCACATCCTCGCTGTCGATAGGGATTTCTTCTGTTATCAGCATATGGTGGGCGACAAAGTTAATTTCTTGTTAGCGGAGATAAACGATGGGATAATTCGACCTTGCGGCGATTTATCAAACCGTTGCCGGTTGCAAAAGATCGATAATTTTGAAAGCATAGGCGCCTCGTTTGATTTCGATAAATATAGATGGAGGAAACCATTTAAGGATGGATGGTATAGGGTGATGGTGACCAGGACCGGCCGAATTACCGGATACCCCCGCGTGCAGAATGAAGGGTGAATAAACGGGATGACCGACATCTTCTGCAACTCCATTGAGCGGTTTGGCGGCAGAGTGGCTCTCATAGCAGAGTCGGGAGAGGAAGTCTCTTATGCCGAAATGATTGACAAAGCGGACAGGATCGCGTCGGCGGCGGAGCCTGGATCGGTCGTCCTTCAGGCGTGCAGAAACGACACGGAGTCGATCACGGCTTACGTCGGCTTTCTGCGGCGCGGCGTCGTGCCGATACTGATAAACGACTCGATGAATAAAAATCTCATTGCAAGCCTTGTGGATGCATATCACCCGAGCTGCGTCTATATGCGAGCCGATCAGGTTGCAGACGCTGACAGCGTGGTCTATCGCTGCGGGAATTATGTGCTTGTGCGCTCTGCCGTGGTCACGGATTACGACGTCAATCCGGACCTCGCGCTGCTGCTCTCGACGTCCGGCAGCACAGGCAGTCCAAAGCTGGTGCGGCAGTCCAGGGAGAATATAACGAGCAATACGGATGCCATTGTCCAATATCTGAAGATAAGTCAGGACGACAGGGCGATTACCACGCTGCCGATGGGCTATACTTTTGGGCTTTCCGTCATAAACACTCATCTATGCATCGGCGCGACGCTCGTTTTGACGAACAAAACCCTGATGGACAGGGATTTCTGGGGCGCATTAAAGACTCATAGGGCCGCCACGTTTCCCGGTGTGCCGTATACCTATGAGATGTTGAAAAAACTGAGATTCGAGAGGATGGACCTGCCGAGCCTGAAGTATCTCTCCCAAGCTGGAGGCAGGCTGTCGCCGGAGCTGTGTGCGGAGTTCATAGGAATCTGCGAGCGCAAGGGCATGGAGTTTATAATAATGTATGGTCAGACGGAGGCAACGGCCAGGATGTCATATCTGCCGTGGGAGGACGCGAAGCCGAGACCCGGCAGCATCGGGAAGGCGATTCCGGGGGGGCAGTTCTGGATCGAGGACTCGGGCGGACGCATGATTACAGAACCAGGCGCGGTGGGGGAGCTCATGTATCGCGGGAAAAACGTGACTCTCGGCTACGCGGAGAGCCGATTCGACCTGGCACGCGGGGACGACAATAACGGCGTGCTCGCGACCGGCGATATGGCAAAGTTCGACGGGGACGGCTTTTATTATATAGTTGGCAGGAAGAAGCGTTTTCTCAAACTCTACGGCAATCGCGTCAACCTCGACGATGTAGAGCGACTGTTAGACAGAGCCGGGTATGAGAGCGCATGTTCCGGCATCGACGACAACATGAGAGTGTATACGACGCATCGTCCCATCGACGCTGTCAGGGACTTCATCGTGAACGACATCGGATTGCAGCCCGCCGGAGTGTCGATGATAGAGATAGACAGGATACCGCGAAATTCCTCCGGTAAAGTGTCGTACTCGGATTTGGAGCGTGACTGAAATGAAGGACATCGACCAAGCCCTGTCAAACGGTCCCTTTTCGGTGAACTGGACCGAGAAGGCGGAGTTGTACAAAACAGCCCTTCGCGATCTCACGTCCCACCATCGCGATAACTGCGCTCCGTATCGCAGGATACTGGACGGCATGTCATACGACGACCGGAGCTGCCGCGGCGTCCTGGATTTTCCGTATCTGCCAGTTCGGATCTTCAAGATGCATGAGTTAGCGAGCGTTGAGAGGTCGCAGATAATAAGGACGATGACCTCGTCCGGCACTACTGGCCAGTCGGTGTCCAAAATATTCCTCGACCGGGAGACGTCCGCCGCTCAGACGAAGGCGCTAGTCAGGATAACGTCGGACTTCCTCGGCTCCAAGCGGCTGCCCATGATAGTCGTGGACTCCAGCGAGGTGCTGAAGGACCGTCTCATGTTCTCGGCGCGCGGGGCTGGGATACTGGGCTTTTCGATGCTCGGGCGCGAAGTCGTGTACGCGCTCGACGGGGATATGAGGATAAATCGCGGCGCGCTCGAGGATTTTCTGGCAAAGCACAGTGGCCGGAATATACTGCTGTTTGGCTTTACATATATGATATGGGAACACTTTTACAAACCGTTGGCGGACTCCGGCGGCATGAACATCGAGAACGGAGTCCTGATCCACGGGGGCGGGTGGAAGAAGCTCGAGAGCGCAAGCGTCAGCGCGGAGCAGTTCAAGTCCTCGCTGCGCGAGACGCTCGGGATAACGCGCGTTCACAACTACTACGGCATGGTCGAGCAGACCGGGTCGATCTTCATGGAGTGCGGCGAGGGGCGTCTGCACTGCTCGGTGTACTCGGACGTCATAACGCGGCGTCATCGCGACTTCTCTCCATGCGACGAGGGCGAGGCGGGCCTCGTACAGGTTTTGTCCCTCCTCCCCCGCAGCTACCCAGGGCACAGCATCCTGACGGAGGACGTGGGCGTCGTGACGGGGACCGACGACTGTCCATGCGGCAGGCTGGGCAGGACGTTTAAAATAATCGGCAGGGTTCAGAACGCCGAGGCGCGGGGCTGCAGCGATACCTATGAAAAAGGATAATCTGACTTATCTCGTCGGCGGCTCCATGCCGGAGCCGCGCCCGACGGTCCCATACGCGGACGAAGCCTGTTCGTTCCTCGGGGGCCTCTCCGACCTGCTGATGAGGCAGCGCTCCATGCCGGACGTAGTCTCGTTCGCCTTCTTCTGCCGCAGGGCCAATATCGCGCGTCTCAAGCGCGAGTTCGGGGATTCCGAACGTCGCCTTGGAAGGGGGCTCGCCTTCCACATAACGCCGTCCAACATCCCGATAAATTTCGCGTTCTCCCTCGCGTTCGGCATATTGTCGGGGTGCGCAAACGTCGTCCGCGCGCCGACGAAGCCCTGGCCCCAGGTCGACGCCGTCTGCCGCGCCGTCCGCGAGCTGCTGGACCGACCGGAGTTCGCCCTCATGAAGGGCCGCGTCGCAGTGGTTCGATACGAACGGGACGACGAGATCACCGGATATTTTTCAGGCTCCTGCGACGCCCGCATCATATGGGGCGGAGATGCTAGCGTCCGCAGTATACGCGGGATCCCGATACCTCCGAGGGCGGTCGAGATCACGTTTGCCGACAGGTATTCTCTCTGCGTTCTGGACGAGCGCGCTATACTGGACCTTGACGAGGCCGGGCTAGAACGCCTGGCCGATGATTTTTACAACGACACGTACCTCGTGGACCAGAACGCCTGCTCGTCGCCGAACCTGATTTTTTGGCTGGGACGAGGAGCGCCGGAGGCCCGGGAAAAGTTCTGGGGCGCGGTGCATGAGAGGGCCAAGAAATACGACCTCCAGGCCGTCCACGCGATGGACAAGTACTCGCTCCTGTGCGATTACCTGATCCGCCGCCCTGACGTGGAGGGCGTCTCCTTCCATGACAACATCGTTTACAGGGTCAAGCTCGCGTCGCTCCGCGACATTGAGAGCTGCCGGGGGAGATTCGGGCTCTTCTTCGAGTACGGCGCGGCGGATATCGGCGAGCTTGCGCCGCACGTCACCAAGAGATGGCAGACTCTGACGTATTACGGAGCGGACAGGGATATGCTGGTGCGTTTCGTATCTGAGAATTCACTGTCCGGCATCGACCGGATCGTCCCAGTCGGATGCGCGCTCGATATAGGGGTCCTGTGGGATGGGTTCGACATAGTGAGGACGCTGTCGCGGATCTTGGAGGTAAGGTATGCCGTTGGACGGAAATGAATTCCCGCAGAGCGCGAAGACGAGCGAGCGGGGAGGGATATGCTCCGCTAAGATGCGTGACGACGATAGCAGCTCGCCGTACGTCACCTCCTCCCCCGTATCGCAGACCGCGCACAGCGATTCGGGGTCGTTTTATCTAATCCCAGAAACATGACGGCTCGTCGCCTCGCGCCTACGCCTGAACTGTCATATCGGGGCGCAGGTCATTTGAAAACGCTCTTATCGCTGTTCTCCCTGGCCACCCTGGCAGGATTGCCCAGCGCTATCATCCCGCTCGGGACGTCCCTGTACACGGCGGAGCACATGCCTATTATCACGTCGTCGCCGATGGTCACCCTCTCCTTGATAGTGGCGCTCATGCCGATGTAGACCCTCTCGCCGACCGCACAGGCCCCCGCCATTATGACGAACGTCGAGACGACCGAGTTGTCGCCTATCCTGCAGTCGTGCGCCACTACGGACAAAGGTTGCAACAGGACATTTCTCCCGATCGTGACGTCGGGAGAGACTATCGCGCCGCAGCCGATTATCGTCCCCTCGCCCACCGACGTACAGTCCGTGATATTGACCCCCGGGTGTACCAGTGTGGCGAGTCCCACCCCGGCGGCGGCAACCCTCTCCGCGAGCCGCGCCCTGACGGATGGCTCGCCGACGGCAATCACCACCTCGATATCGCTGTCACTCCCGGCGGCGGCGTCGAAACCCATGACCCTTACGCCCTTCAGAATCTCATCCGCCCCCTCGGAATGTGAATCGTCGATGAAGACAATATCCTTCCATCTGCCGCATCCCTCGCGGGTCTGCCTGGCAAGCTCCAGTATCTCCCGCCCGAGCCCTCCGGCGCCGTAAATACCCAAGATCATATCCGTTCTCCTCCGAGTGGACAATTCCCCAAAAAAGCCCTCGCGGGCTCGCGTCGGATTTTATGCCATGCGCCGCATGGGGGCCTCACATATCAACCCCGTCCCGCACGGCCTGCAGGGCGCGGTTTAGCTCGTCGCCGAAGTTCTTGAGCAGCGCGCCCAGGTCCGGCGTTTTCTCCCCGCCCTTGGCGACGATTTCCAGCTGGCGGCTCGCCTCCTGAAGGGCATCGGCGCCCAGGTTGCCCGCTAGTCCCTTCATGGTGTGGGACAGGTGGGAGGCGTCCTCGAAGTTTCCGCCCTCGAACGCCGTCTTTACCTTGCCCTCGTAGTCCGAATAGCCCTTCTCGAACTTGTCCAGCAGCTTCTTGTACAGGTTTTTATTGTTCATAAGACGCCCAAGGGCATCCGCCACATTGAAGGGCTGGCTGCCCGACGCCCCGACCTGGCTGCTTCCGGATGGTTCGCTCACGTTAATACCCCCCCATTTATTTAGAGCTTCCACTAATTGCTCTATGTTTATCGGTTTTGTAATGTAGTCGTTCATGCCGGCGTCGAGGCACTTCTGCCTGTCGCCGCTCATGGCGTGGGCCGTCATGGCCACCACCGGAATATCCGGGTCGAGCACCCCGGACGTCTTCTGACGGAGTAGCCTCGTCGCCCGGTATCCGTCCATCTCCGGCATCTGGCAGTCCATCAGAACTATGTCAAACCGCCTCTCCCGAAGGGCCGACATCGCGAGCAGTCCGTTTTCGGCGATCTCGACGTCGTGCCCGAGACTGCTCAAGATCTCCTCCGCCACCATCTGGTTTATGGGCGTGTCCTCGACCAGGAGGATCTTGAGAGATTTTACACTAATTTCCTCGTCCTGCTGCGCCGAGGCCGGGGTAAAATCGGCGGGAATATTTAAAAAGTTGCGGACGAACTCCGACATGGACCTGAGATTCACCGGCCTCGTTATGAAGCCGACCACGTCGTCATCGTTCAGGACGTCCATCGGGACCTGTACCCCCATGCCGGCGATGAAACCGATCTTGCACCGGTCGCCGCCCCCAGCCATATTTCTGACGGACTCGACGCACTCCTCGGCGCTCATGCCGGTCGATACGAAGTCGATTAAAACGAGCGAGTAGCTGTCCTTGCCTCCGGCCTGCAGCCACAGGCGCGTCATGGCCTCGTCGAAGTTCGCCGCCGAGTCGGGCTGTCCGCCGAGCTTCCTCAGGAGGTCCTCTATGTTCCGGCAGGACAGCTCCCTGCTGTCATATACCAACGCACGCTCGCCGTGAAGTTTGAGCGCGTCGTCTGCCTCATCCCTCCTCGACGACGAGTCCACCCTCACCGTGAAGCGGAACGTCGATCCCTCGCCCGGCACGCTGCGCGCCCCTATGCTGCCGTTCATCATCTCGACCAGCTTCCTGCATATCGCAAGCCCCAGGCCAGTGCCGCCGAACTGCCGGCTCGTGGATGCGTCCACCTGGGTGAATGGGTCGAAGAGCGAATCTATCCTGGACTCCGGGATGCCGATCCCGGTGTCGGTCACCTCGAACGACAACATCACATGGGAGCCCGTGCCGGGGGGTTGTCCGCCGGACGAGCAGGTGATGACGACGTGCCCCTCGCTCGTAAATTTTATCGCATTATTGATCAGGTTCACCAGTATCTGCTTCAATCGGTTCGAGTCGCCGACGACGAAGTCCGGGACGTCCTCGTTTATCGCGAGTTCGAGGGAGAGCCCCTTCTCATGGGCGCGGAGGGCCAGCATCTCGCAGGCGTCCTCGAGCACGGACCGCGGGGAAAATTCGTGCAGGTCGAGCTCCAGCCTGTCGGCCTCCATCTTCGAGAAGTCCAGTATATCCCCTATGACCGCGAGCAGCATGTCGGCGCTCTGCTTGATGGTCTCCACGTACTTCTGCTGGACGGAGTCGAGCTTCGTGTCCAGCAGCATCGCGGTGAGCCCTATCACCCCGTTCATGGGAGTCCTGATCTCGTGGCTCATGTTGGCAAGAAATTCGCTCTTGGCCTTGTTCTCGAGCTCGGCTGCCCGAAGGCGCACCCGCTCGGTCACGTCGCTGAAGAAGCCCTCGCTGACGCTGAAGCCGGGCTCGCCCTCCCTGACCCTCACGATCTTGCTCCTCTCCCATATCCAGCGGACTTCCCCGTCCCTGCGGATCACCCGAAAAGTGCAGTCCAGCCTCCCGTCCGACGAGGGAGCCGCCGCTATCGCCGAACGCCTCTCGTCTATGACCCTCCCTATGTCGTCGGGGTGGATGATGTCGGCAAATCTGACCACGGCGTCGTTCACCAGGTCATCCGGGGGATATCCCGTCATCTCGAGACAACCGCCGCTCATGTACTCCATAGTGATGGACGGCAGCTCGTTCCTGCAGCGGAACGCCGTGCCGGGGATGTTCGAGAGTATGTCCCCGAGCCTGTTCTCGCTCTCCAATAACCTCCTGCCCTCGATCGCTATCACGACGAAATCCGCGACGGACGCCCCGAATGCCTGCTCCTCCCAGGTCCATCGGCGCGGACTGCCAGCCTGCTCGATGCAGACGACGCCGGCGAGCTCGCCCCCAATCCTGACTGGGCAGTCCAGCAGGGCCCTGATTCCGCCCTCGCGGTACTCGTCATCCAGACCGCGCACGATCGTGTCCGTCTCGACGTCCGAGATCGCCAGGTTGCGCCTGGCCTTGAGTGTCGGGATGTACTGAGGGTATTTGTCCGCCGAGAACGGCGGCCCGACTGTGTGCTCGCCGGTGCGGGAGTCGTACATGACGATATTTTCGAGCGTGCCCCCGGCCAGCCTCCAAATTCCAGCGCGCGTAGCCCCCAGGGTCACTGCCGCCACCTCTGATATGAGGGCGGCCGCGGCCTTGAAATCCCCGGAGATGAGCTCAGGCGCATCGCTCAGCCTGTGAAGCGCGTCGCTCATGGCCGTGTTGGGCTCGCTCCGAACGGCGCCTCCGCCGCTCAAAACGACGGCAAAGACCCGCTCTCCGCTCCAAAGCGCCGGCATTGCCCTGGCCTCGCCGCTCCATCCGTCCAACGAAACCGGAAACGCGACGACGCCGGACGCCTCCCCCGCCGAAAACAGAGGACCCGTGATCGGCTCGCAGACGAGCCCCCTCTCCCGTCCCCACACTTCGGACGAAAACGATGGCGAGCTCCATATCAACTGCCCTGTCCGACA
>JAISRP010000042.1 GCA_031273585.1 Synergistaceae bacterium | reverse complement strand
TTTTTTTCTTGAGCGGCCCCCTTAAAAAAACTAATCTTGTGGGGGGGGGGGGGGGGGGCCCCCCCCCCCCCCCGGGCGTGGGCGGCGCCCACGGTCCTCTGCCTTTAGTGCGACCGGACTATCTCCTTTACCACCATCAGGCGGCTCAGCGTCGATCTCTCGTTCTCCTCTAGCTTCATGGAGATGCTGCGGATTGCATCCGTGAAGCTCGGGATCATCACGTGTTCGAGGGCGTTGACGCGCCTGCGGGTGCGTTCGATCTCGAGCGCCATGAGCTTGAGGCCCTTTTCCTCCGCGGCTAGCTCGACTAAGCGCCGCATGATCCTCGAAAAACGCTCCAGCGCTATGTCCAGGCTGCCGGGCGATGACGCGAGCCCGTAGCTCAACTGTATGGGGCGCTCCTGCATCAGGAACCTCGGGATGTTGACGCTCATGACGTTCTGATAGCTGACCTGCACGCTCATCGCCCCGCCCGCGCACATGAGGGACTGCTCTATCATGGACGGCAGCGTCTGAGCGCGGGCCATCCGGAAGCTCTGGTAGCAGAGCAGCAGCTCGCGCTCGACATCCTCGCGCAGGGATTTTACCTCGCGGGCCTTCTGCAGGAACTCCTTTATCAGGGCATCCTGCTTGTCCTTGAGGAGCTTGTGGCCGCGTTTTGCCACCACCACTCGCTTTTTGAGGCGAGAGAGCTCCATCCTGTTCGGGTTTACGTTAAGTGCCTTTGCCATGGGGACTCTTCCCTCCCCTACGCTTCCGCGGTCTCTTTTACCTTACCGGCTTTTTCAGCGAGCAGCGGTTGCAGATATTTTTCGATATACGCGTCCCTGACGCGCTTGAGCTCCTTGACGGGGATTATCGTGAGCAGGTCCCAGCCGAGCCGAAGGGTCTCCTCCACCGTCCTGTTCTCGTACTCGCCCTGACGGACGTACGTGTCCTCGAACATGTCGGCGAACCTGGCGAACGCCTTGTCCTCGTCGCTCAGCGCGCCGTCGCCCAGGATCACCGCCAGCTCTTTGGCCTCCTTGCCCTGCGAGTAAGCGGCGAAGAGCTGGTTCATGAGGTCTGCGTGGTCCTCCCGTGTCTTGTCCTTGCCTATGCCCTTGTCCTTGAGACGGGAGAGGGACGGCATGACGTCCACCGGCGGGTATATGCCCTTGCGGTGCAGGCTGCGGCCCAGGATTATCTGCCCCTCCGTTATGTAGCCGGTGAGGTCCGGAATCGGGTGGGTCTTGTCGTCCTCGGGCATCGTCAGTATAGGGAACTGCGTTATCGACCCGGCCTTGCCGCGCAGGCGTCCCGCCCGCTCATACATCGTGGCGAGGTCGGTGTACAGGTAGCCGGGATACCCCCGGCGTCCCGGGACCTCCTTGCGGGCGGCGGATATCTCGCGGAGGGCCTCGCAGTAGTTCGTGAGGTCTGTCAGGATGACCAGAACGTGCATGTCGTGCTCGAACGCGAGGTACTCGGCGCAGGTCAGGGCAAGGCGCGGAGTCGCGATTCGCTCGATGGCCGGGTCGTCCGCCAAGTTCACGAACATGACGGTGCGCTCGAGGGCGCCGGTCTTTCGGAAGTCCTCCATGAAGAAGGACGCCTCCTCGAACGTTATGCCCATCGCGGCAAACACGACGGCAAACGCCGCGTGCCCGCTGATGACGGTCGACTGGCGCGCTATCTGGGCCGCTATGCGGTTATGAGGCATACCGCTGCCGGAGAATATCGGCAGCTTCTGGCCGCGGACGAGCGGGTTCATACCGTCTATAGTCGATATGCCGGTCTGGATGAACTCCGACGGGTAATCGCGGGAGTACGGGTTCATCGGGTTTCCGTTGACGTCCAGGAACGTCTCGGGGATGATGTCCACGCCGCCGTCTATGGGCGCGCCGCGCCCGTTGAATATGCGGCCCAGCATACTCTTCGCGACCGGCATCGTGAGGACGTTCCCCAGGAACCTGACCTTCGTCGTGTCGGCATCTATGCCGGTGCTGCCCTCGTAAACCTGGACCAGCGCCCTGTCCTCAGAGATCTCGAGGACCTTGCCGCGCCTGCGCTCGCCGTTCGAGAGCCTTATCTCGGCGAGCTCGTCGTAGCGGACGTCCGTGATCCTCTCGACCACCATCAGCGGCCCCGAGAGGTTCGAGATGGTTCTGTACTCCTTAGGCAACATCTTCCTCACCTCCAGCGGCCGAGAGCCGGCTCAGCTCCTCCTTTATCCTGTCCTCGAGCCCGTCGAGCTGTGACAGGCCGGACTCCTCCACGTAGCGCATGCGGGCTATATCCTCGCGCACCTGCAGGTTTATGAGGTCGCGAAGGAGCGCGCCGCGGGACAGCGCCTGCATTCCGAGTCTGTGGAACGTCAGGATGTTCCTCATCATCTTCACCTGCTTGTCCATCGACGCGTAGGTGTCTATCTCGTGGAACGAGTTCTGGTGCAGGAAGTCCTCGCGCAGGGACTTCGACGTCTCCATCGTCATGCGCTCCTCCTTGGAGAGGGCGTCGATTCCGACGAGGCGCACTATCTCCTTGAGCTGGTCCTCCTCCTCCAGAAGGGACATAGCCTGAATCCTCATCTCGCTCCACTCGCCGTCGTACTCGTTGTCCCAGTACTCCCCCAGCGTGTCGGCGTACAGCGAGTAGCTGGAGAGCCAGTTGATGGCAGGGAAGTGCCGCTGATACGCGAGCTGCGCATCGAGCCCCCAGAAGACCTTGCAGACGCGCAGGGTGTTCTGCGTGACCGGTTCGGAGAGGTCGCCTCCTGGGGGCGAGACCGCGCCGATAACCGACACCGCGCCCTCCCGTCCGTCGCTTCCGAGGCAGATCGCGCGCCCCGCCCTCTCGTAGAACGAGGCCATGCGGGTCCCCAGGTAGGCGGGATATCCCTCCTCGCCCGGCATCTCCTCCAGGCGTCCCGACATCTCGCGCAGCGCCTCGGCCCAGCGGCTCGTCGAGTCCGCCATGAGCGCCACCGAATACCCCATGTCGCGGAAGTACTCGGCGATGGTGATTCCGGTGTATATCGAGGCCTCGCGGGCTGCCACCGGCATGTTGGACGTGTTGGCTATAAGCAGCGTCCGCTTCATGAGGGGCTGACCGGAGCGCGGGTCCTCGAGCTCGGGGAACTCCAGCAGCACGTCGGTCATCTCGTTGCCGCGCTCGCCGCAGCCGATGTAGACCACTATCTCGGCGTCCGCCCACTTTGCGAGCTGGTGCTGTATGACGGTCTTGCCCGACCCGAACGGCCCCGGCACGCAGGCAGTCCCTCCCCTGGCTATGGGGAAGAACATGTCCACGACCCTCTGACCAGTCGAGAGCGGGACCTCCGGCGGGAGGCGCTTTGCGACCGGACGCGGCTTGCGGACCGGCCAGCGGGCGAGCATCGCTATGCTGTGCTCCCTGCCGCGCTCGTCCTCTATCACCGCCACGGTCTCCTCGACAGTGAACGACCCCTTCTTTATTTCCTTGACGCGCCCCTTGAGCGCGGGCGGGACCATGATGCGGTGCTCGACCAGGACGGTCTCCTTCACGACGCCCAGCACGTCCCCCCCCGTGACCGAAGCGCCCTGCTCCGCGGACGGGTTGAAATCCCACTTCTTCGTGCGGCTTATGGCAGCCACAGATATGCCCCTCGTTATGTAGGGGCTGCTGGCGACGGCCTCGATGCTCTCGAGCGGGCGCTGTATGCCGTCGTAGAACTGTTCGATGAGGCCCGGCCCCAGCTCGACGCTCAGCGACTCGTTGGTGTCCTCGACGAGCTCCCCCGGCTTGAGCCCGGAGGTCTCCTCGTACACCTGCACGGAGGCGGTGTCGTCCCGAAGCTCTATTATCTCCCCGACCAGACCCGCCTCCCCAACGCGAACGACATCGTACATGCTTGCCCCCAGCATCCCCTTCGCAACAACGAGAGGACCCGATATCTTCGCGATGGTTCCCTGTATCCTTTTATCACTGGCCACTCACATCGCCTCCATTTGGACGGACAAAAAAAATCGAAAAAATTTGTTCACTGGATGTTGAAAATATCCATGCCGACCGCCCGCTCTGCGCTCTTGCGGATGGAACTCACCCCCACTCCCAGGGACCCCGCCTGATTCGGTATCGGGATCACGGAGAGGGATTCGCTCTCGTTTACGCCGTCCGCCGCCTCGCGGAAGTCCGCGTAAAGGGACTCCTCCATGAAGAGCACCGCGTACTGGTCGTGCGCGAACTTAGCCAATATCTGCGGCACGGAGCTCCTGTTCTCCGCGCTGACGACCACGGTCTCTATGCCTATGGCCTGAAACGGCAGGACGCTGTCGTAACTCCCGAGGGCCGCCATCGGCGCCTCCCTCGTCTTAGTAGCCATGACGCAGCCTCCTTTTTACCTCGTCCCTGTCCGAATCGGCGCCCTTCGACACCAGAACGGTCCTGATGTTCTTTACCTCCATCTCCTTGCCCCACAGGTACGCTAAGACGTTCTCCGGCGAGTTCTGGCTGTACCTGGCGTTCTCCAGCCTCGACTGGCAGTAATCGTCCAGGGCCTTCTCCAGCGCCACTATCAGGTTGTCGAAGTTCCCGTCGTCCTGCACCGATGCAATGGCGGATCCGGCGTCGGAGTACGAGATCATGCGCGCCCAGCTGTCGTATGGCTCCGGCAGCAGGGATACCAGCGTCATTGGATCGATAGTCCCGCCGCCGTGCAGGAATGGCACGGTGGCAGCGGCGTCAAATCCGAATCGCTTCAGCCTGAGGAGGTTGCGGATGTTCTCGGAGTCGATGCGGGATTTCACCCACATGACGACGCCCGGGTCCCCGACCGACTCCGCCAGTGCCGCGATGGCGGCGAAAAGCCCCCTGTCCAGCAGGCGCTCGACCTCCACGAGGTCCCTCGTCTGCTCCCAGACCGTCATGCAGGATGGCACTATCTGGGACAGGCCGTAGGGCAGCAGGGCGTACTCCTCCGACTCGATCCTGACTATCAGGTCGTCCGTCGGAATCGTGCCGAGGGAGGTCATCAGGTCCCACCGCTTCCTTCCGCCGGAGCGGGCGTTGAAATTGCTCTTGAGCAGCACCTTGACGTTGTGAAAGTCGTAGGGGACGCGGAATATGTCCACCAGCGCCCTGTCCGGGACGAACGATTCAAATTCGTCGTAGGTCGCCTTCAGTTCGGCCTCGAGCGCCGAGTCATACCTGTCTCCCGATTCCTCTCCCGACAAGCCCTTGGCGTAGCCGGTCTCGCCCATGACCTTGAGCGCTCCTCCCAGCCCATCCGCGTCAAGCAGCCTCTGGTACAGAGCCGCGTCGAACAGCATCGGCTCCATAGCGCGTATCCGCGCAACCGCATAGCCGTAAGCCTCGCTGCGTGACATCTCTACACCGCCCTCAAGCGGGGAAGAGCCGATGCACTACCTCGGTCTCCAGCTTTTCCTGCGACGCCTGTATCAGCATTTCCCACGAACAGTTGATGCCTATTCGCCCGTCGTTCAGAACGAAACCGCCCGAGAAATCCTGGCGCTCTTCCGAAATTTTGATGCGGGTGTTATTCGCGCTGTTGAACTTGTCGAGCCACTCCCTGTTTATGAATTTTTCGTCCCGCGAGAGGTCCATGACCTCGTCGCCGGAGACGACCGCCTCCTTTAAGAGCCGCTCGAAAAACGACTCGTATTCGTCGCGGCCGAGCGACTTCAGCCTCTCCAGGCCTTCCGCGAATACGTCGTTTATGAGCCGCCTCTGAGACTCCAGGTGCATCTTGCTGACGTCGAGCCTCGCCACTATCTCGCGGCGCTTGAATATCTCAGGGCGTTCCCTGTCGAATCTAGCGCGGGATGCCTCCTCGAGGGCGCGCGCCTCCGCCTCCGCGCCGCTCTTTATCAGGGCCTCCTGCTCCGCGGCGCGCCCAAGAATTTTCTGCGCCTCATCGCGCGCGTCGCTCTCGATCTTCTCGGTTATCTGCGCTAACGACATGGTGTCATACCCCCTGCCCCTCCCGCTAAACTTTTATGCCGGTCAGCATCATTATGCTCATCAGCAGGGCGAACACGGCGTAGGTTTCGCACATGGCGGGGAGTATGACTGCCTTGCCTATCTGATCGGGGCGTTTGGATATGAGGAGAATCGACGCGGCGGACGATTTGCCCTGCCAGATGGCGGAATAAAACCCGGCAATCGCGATCGGGAGGCAGGCACAGCCGATGCCAAGCCCCTGCCATATCGAGATGGAGACGCCGCCTCCGCCGAGCAGGCCCGCCTTCGACATTGCTATGAACGCCACCAGGAGGCCGTATATGCCCTGAGTGCCGGGGAGCGCCAGCAGCACCAGCGCGTATCCGAACTTCTTCGGGTCCTCGGTCATTATCCCGGCGGCCGCCTCGTTCGCGATGCCTATGCCCCAGGCCGAGCCGGATCCGGCAAAGCCCACGGCCAAAGAGGCCCCGAGTATCACCAGGGCTGGTCCAAGCTGTTCCGCCATTGTCGCAATGATATCTTCCATGTTACATCACGCCTCCTTAAGCGCTATTGCAGATTTATGAACCTGATTTTGTTTTTTTTAAAAACCGGCCGCTACGCGCCAGCACCGCCCTTCAGCCTGACGTACTGCGTGGACAGGGAGAGCGGCCTGTACTCCTCGCCGGATGCCTCGTGGAACTTGCTGAAGAACTCGACGTACTGAAGCCTGAGCGAGTGCACGAATGCGCCCAATATGTTCACCGCGATGCTGAAAACGTGCCCCAGCAGGAAGATCAGCACCCCCAGAACCGCTCCGACCACCGGCAGGCTCGATGAGACCAGGTTGGCCAGCATGTTGATGACCATCCCGACCGCTGCCGAACCCAGGCCCAGGGCCAGGAGCCTGCTGTAGCTGAGCAGGTCCCCCAGGTAGCTCGTCACGTTGTACAGGCTCATGACGCCCGAGAAGGCCTTGCCCGCGAAGCTCTCCTTCGACCTGCCCTGGGTGGCGACGAGTATCAGCGCGCCTATGACGGCCACGGCGGAGCTGAGTCCGGTCGGAATCGGGCCGATGCCGGACGAGGAGAGCCCGACTAGGACCAGCCCGCAGAGGAACACGATCCAGCCCCCCTGATCGGCGAACGCCGCCATCCTGTCCCCCTTCCTCAGGTTCTCCCTGAGGGCTATGGCGAGCCCCACCATTATTTGAACGAAACCGAAGACCAGCGACACGAACAGCATGGTGGTCGGGTCGTTCATCGGGTCCAATATCTGAAGTTTCTGAAGCGGCATCAGGAACCCGAGGAAGGAAAATGCGGATATGCTGTCGCCGAACCAGGAGAAGGTGAGAGCTCCGAACACGAGCGCGCAGACGTTGCCTATTATCAGGATTTGCAAGAACTTGCGGAGGGTTCCGGTAACGTTTTTCCTCATCATTACGGCGGTCAGAACCCCGGCGATGAGCAGTCCGTAGCCGGCGTCGCCGAAGCAGATGCCGAAGAATACGTAAAAGAAGGGGGCGACGATCGCGGTGGGGTCCAGCCCTCCGTAGGTTGGCGTGCCGTACATCTCGATCAGCGGCTCCATCGGCACGGACATCCCCTTGTTCAGCAACAGGGTCGGCGGCAGCTCCCCCTCCTCCGGCGCCTCGAGCACTACCTCGATGAGGCTCGCGTATGATTCGCACATCTTATCGAACGCCCCGAGGGCGGATTTCGGGATCCAGAACGACATCACAAGGATCTGCTCGGTCCGCTCCACTTCCACGAGCGAGTCCAGCCTCTTCTTCTCTATGCCCCAGTAGTCGCTGCAGAACTGGCAGGTCCTGTAAATTTCATTGGCGACGGACGTTATCTCCCCTGTGACCGCAGCCTCCGCCTCGCTGTACGCGGCGAGCTCCCCGTCGAGCCTCCGGAGCTCATCCTCCGCCGTGCCGCATAGCTGCGGCGGGACTTCGATCTTGGAGGACTGAAATTGCCCGGCCTCCGCCTGGACGAGGTCGGCGCTCTCCCTCGGGTACATCACGGAGAATATCTGCGAGACGTCCTTATCCCCCGCCGGCAATTGGAAGACCTCGATCATTTCGCCGAGTATGCCCTCCATTGCCGCCCTGAATTCAGACGCCCTCGCGACCGGAACGGAGTAGAGTCCGCCAGCGATCCGGTCCGTTCCCCTGCTGTAGAGATCCAGCGGATACGGCAGCCCTGAGAGCGGAGCTAACGCCGCCTTGAGCCCCGAGGCCTTCGACGCGCCGGACCTCGCATCCGAGAGGCGCTTTTCAAAGTCCCTGATCCTTGCCGCGGACTCGAGGAACTTCTCCTCCGAGGCCAAATCCGAGAGCTGCTCGAGCGAGTACTCCGGCACGTCTCCCAGAGCCTTGGCGAGCCCCCCGCCCTTCTCGGTCGCGTATGAATCGAGGAATCGCTGCGCGAACCTCACCTCCCCCAGGAGGTCGTCGACATGTCTCAACCGCGCCCTGTGAGATGCGATATCTCCCTCGTCCGACGAGTCCCTGCCGGACGCGATAAACTGGCAGCATCCCAGATGCTGAATCTTCCCCAGCAGCTCGTCGGACACGGACTTGTGAACCGCAATGCGCACTTTTTGCATCTCAGCTATTGCCATAGGTAGACATCACCTCTTTTATCAGCCAATCCGTTACGCTGGCAGTTCTCGATTTGTTCCCGTTGTAAAACGCCTCGGTCTCGTCGCGCCCGGATGCGACAGCCGATGCCGCCTTGGCCTCAGCCTCGGCCTCGGCCGCCTTCACCTGATCGCGGAAGTACCTGTGAGACTTCTGCCTCGCCTCCTTGACGGACTGTTCAGCCGCAGTACGCGCCCCTGCCACGATCCGCGCCGCCTCGGACTTGGCCTGAACCACAATTTCCCTGGCGCCGGCCTCCTTGGTCCTGATCTCGTCAGCCATGCTCTGAGCCAATCCCGCCACCCCCCTTCCAATAATAGACTTTTTTTCTTAACGGTTTCCCTAAACACGACGCAATTCGATTTTACATCATAGATAAACCAAGTCAAATGACTGTGCCGACACATGTCATATTTTTGAAAAAAATAAGTAATAAAGACCACTCCCCCTCAATATTTCCATGCAGACTGCCCATGCCCGAGACGGGCGCGCCAAAAACGCAGGACCGCGGGCGCCGCCCACGCCCGCCGGGGGACCAGTCCCCCGGACCCCCATTTCTGTTTTTTTGTTTTCGCCCGCAGGGCGAAAACAAAAAAACAGATGGGGGTCCGGGGGACTGGTCCCCCGGCGGGCGTGGGCGGAGCCCACGGTCTTGCCCCTGCGCGTGTTTCTCTCAGGCTCTCTTGAGCGGCATGGACATGCAGCGCGGGCCTCCGCGTCCCTTGCCCAGCTCTGAGCCGCTGATCTCGTGTACGGTAATTCCGTTATCCCTCATTGCCCTGTTGGAGGCAGTGTTGCTCTCGTAGGTCACGACGACTCCCGGCGCTATGGCGAGGGTATTCGTCCCGTCGTTCCACTGGTCCCGCGAGGCGTTCACCGGGTCCCCGCCGCCCGTCTCGACGCAGCGGAT
>JAISRP010000286.1 GCA_031273585.1 Synergistaceae bacterium | reverse complement strand
GGTGTGGGCGGAGCCCACGGTTCTATGTCCGCGAGTTTGGCGGACTCTGAGGAGGTGGAGATGTTTGGGGACGCGGGTTGATTTTATGGGAGAGGAGCTCGACCGCATGAAGCGGGAGGGGCTGTATGGAACCATACGCGCGCTCGACGGGCCGCAGGGGGCGTGGATTAAAATCGATGGGGAGAGGTACCTCAACCTCTGCTCGAACAACTACCTTGGCCTGGCCAACGACGACAGGGTCAAGGTCAGGGTGAAGCGCGAGATGACGCGGTACGGGGTCGGCCCGGGGGCTGTAAGGACCATAGCTGGGACGATGAGAATACATCTCGAGCTTGAAAGACGCCTTGCCGAGTTCAAGGGGGCGGAGGCTGCGGTCGTGCTGCAGAGCGGGTATTGCGCCAACGTCGCAGCGATACCGACGCTGGCCGGCGAGGGGGATGTCATATTCAGCGACTCCCTGAACCATGCCTCCATCATCGACGCGTGCAGGCTGTCGCGCGCGCGGACAGTCCGCTACGAGCACTCCGACATTCGGGATCTGGAGAGGCAGCTGGCCGAACACATGGATGGGCCTGGCAGACGCCTCGTTATAACGGACGGGGTCTTCTCGATGGACGGCGACATAGCCCGTCTCCCCGAGATAGTCGAGGCCGCGGAGAGGTACGGGGCCATTACCGCCGTGGACGACGCCCACGGGGAGGGGGTCCTGGGGCGCGGCGGGCGCGGGATTGTCGACCACTTCGGCCTCCACGGGAGGGTCGACGTCGAGATCGGGACCATGTCGAAGGCCTTCGGCTCGGTCGGCGGGATGATAGCCGGCTCGTCTACCCTGGTGGACTTCGTCCGCCAGAAGGCGCGGCCCAACCTATTCAGCAGCGCGATGACCGTCCCGGACGCCGCGGCAAACCTTGAGGCGCTCGAAATAATGAGCGAGAGCGACGGGCTGGTCAGAAAATTATGGGACAACGGCAGCTACCTGAAGCGCAGGCTCTCGGAGCACGGGTTCGACGTGGGGCGGAGCGAGACGCCAATAACCCCGGTCATCATAGGCGAGGCCGGGGACGCGCGAAATTTCAGCGCGCGCCTGTTCGAGCGCGGGGTGTTCGCCACTGCGATAGTGTATCCGACGGTGCCCAAGGGGACGGCGCGGATACGTGTCATGGTGTCGGCGGCCCACGGCAGGGAGGACTTGGACTTCGGCATCGAGCAGTTCGTGCGGACGGGAACCGAGATGGGGGTCATCGGGAGATGAAGCGGATTCTGGTAACGGGGGCAAATGGCCAGATAGGAGTCGAGCTGACGAGGATTCTGCGCGACAGCTACGGCAGGGATAATGTGATAGCAACCGATATCAAGGAATTGCCAGAGGATATGGACGGGCCGTTTCGGATCCTGGACGTCAGGGACGCCAACATGGTCCACGAGGCCATGGAGCGAACGCGGGCGGACACGATCATACACATGGCTGGAATCCTCTCCGCGAAGGGGGAGGAATACCCTCAGCTCGCGTGGGAGATAAACATACAGGGCATTTACAATGTCCTCGAGGTCGCGAGGATAAAGGAGGCCTCGGTGTTCTTCCCGAGCTCCATAGCGACGTTCGGGCCGACCACGCCGGCGCGGAACACGCCGCAGGACACCGTGCAGCGCCCGACGTCCATCTACGGGATCTCGAAGGTCACCGGGGAGCTGCTGTGCGATTATTATCACATCAAGTACGGGGTGGACGTCCGAGGGCTGCGCTTCCCCGGTCTCATCTCGCACAAGGCCCTGCCGGGCGGAGGCACCACCGACTACGCCGTTCACATATACTACGACGCCGTAAAACACGGCGCCTACACCTGCCCGATCTCGGCCGGCAGCTACATGGACATGATGTACATGCCGGACGCCTTAGACGCAGTGCTGCAAATAATGGAGGCAGACCCGAGGAAGTTCGTCCACTGGAACGCCTTCAACACGTCGGCGATGAGCTTCGATCCAGAGGGCATAGCCGCGGAGATTCGCAGGCACATCCCTGACTTCGAGATGCGGTACGAGGTCAACCCAGTGCTTCAGAGGATAGCCGACTCGTGGCCGGACTCGCTCGACTGCACCGCAGCCCGCGAGGAGTGGGGCTTCAACCCGCGGTATGACCTGACCGCGATGACCGACGACATGTTGAAGAGGCTCCGCGAGAAGCTGACGGGCGAGTGAGCGCAGCCTCGCCTGGAAACCGATCTGCTACGCCCCGGCCCTCGCGATCAGAAACCTCGCGATGGTCCTCATCCCGAAGGCGGTTGCGCCCTTCGTGTAGTAGGAGTACGCCTCCTTGGCGAAGTCCGTGGCGGCTATGTCCAGATGTATCCAGGGCGTGCCCTTCTTCACGAAGTTTTCGAGGAACATCGCGGCGGTGATGGCCCCGCCGTAGCGTCCGGCGGAGTTGACGACGTCCGCCACAGAGGACTTGACCTTCTTCCGCAGGTTCTCGTCGTCCATCGGAAGCTTCCAGAAGCGCTCGCCGCTCGCCCTCGTGACGCTCAAGAACTCCGTTCCCAGGCGCTCGTCGTTGGTGAAGAGCCCGGCCGTCGTATCGCCCAGCGCCACCGCGCACGCGCCGGTCAGGGTGGCTATGTCGATTATGGCGTCCGGCTCCAGCTCCGAGGCGTAAGCAAGGGCGTCCGCAAGCGTCAGGCGGCCCTCCGCGTCTGTGTTGTTCACCTCTATCGTCTTTCCGTTGTACGCCCTTATTATATCGTCCGGGCGGTACGCGCCGCCGCCCGGCATGTTCTCGGCGACCCCCGTTATCGCGTGAACCGTGAGGGGCAGCTTCAGCTCGGAGGCGACCTTCACTGCCGCCAGCACGACGCACGCGCCGGTCTTATCGCCCTTCATCGTGACCATCGAGTCGGCCGGCTTGATGGACAGCCCTCCGCTGTCGAACGTTATCCCCTTTCCGACGAGGGCGATCGCGCCCTTCGACGCGGCCTCCGGCCTGTAGGTCAGGTGGATCAGCCTCGGCGGCGTGGCGGAACCTCTGCCCACGGACAGGAGCGCGTTCATCCCCCTGCGCTCGAGCTCGGACGCGTCCAGAACGCCGATTTCGAGCCCGTGGGACTCGGCGAGGCGGCGCGCCTCCTGCTCGAACGTCCCGGGGTTGATGACGTTGCCCGGCTCGTTTGCCATGTCGCGCGCCCAGCACTGCCCGGCCGAGACTATCCGCCCCTCCTCGAGCCCGGAGATGTCCGCGCCCAGGACCTCTACCACATCTGGGGCCCTGAAGCGGTCCTCCTGGTCCTGAGTGCGGTATTTTTCAAACCTGTAACCCGCCAGGACGACGCCGCTGCCTATGCATCGGGAGAGCTCCCTGTCGTGTCCGCCGTATTTTCCGGACGCGTCCGGCATGGCTATCGAGACGCTGGATGCCCCGCGGGACGCAGCGGTGCGCGCTATCATGAACGCCGCAATCCGCCAGTCGTCGAGGCACGCCTCCTCCCTCTTGCCCATGCCGGCCAGCACTATGCACTGAGTCTCGCCATCCGCGAGGGGGACTATCAGGCTGGTCCCCTTTTTTGCCTTGAAATTCTCGCGCGGAATCTCCATCTTGACGAGCAGGGCAAGGCTGGAGGGCAGAGGCAGCAGGTCCTCCTGAGAAAAATCCTCGTACAGCGCTATGCCCAGGACGTTCTTGTTTCTGATTCGGGCGCCGTCCTCCAGAACTTCAAATTTCATGATCCTATTCCTCCCAAGGTTATCCCGAAGATACGCCAATTATATACCCAACTTTAGGTGTATAATCATGGCGCTGTGACGATCGAGAGTGAAACCGACCTTTTTTAAGCACGAGGAGAATTTAATTATGAAAAATCAATATGACGCTATAGTCGTAGGAGCAGGACCAGCAGGGCTCTTCGCAGCCCGCGAGCTGTCGCGGGGCGGCATGGATGTCCTGATACTCGACAAGGGACATGACATAGACAAGCGGGTCTGCCCGCTTAAAATGGGGGCAGCCGAGTGCGCGCAGTGCAAGCCGTGCGGGGTCGTGTGCGGCTGGGGGGGCGCGGGCGCCTTCAGCGACGGCAAGCTCACCCTGACGCCCGAGTTCGGGGGCAACATGGAGCAGTACTGCGGAAGGGAGGAGCTAGTCTCCCTCATAGA
>JAISRP010000285.1 GCA_031273585.1 Synergistaceae bacterium | reverse complement strand
GGACTCATAAGGGACGGGCGCGTCGGGGCGTCGGACGGGCGCAGGGTAAAGCCGTCGATGAAGGTCGGGACCGGAGAGGAGTTCTCGATAGACGTCCCTCCGCCGGAGAAACTCGACCTAGAGCCGGAGGACGTGGATTTCCGCGTTGTGCATTCGGACCTCGACGTCATAGTGATAGACAAGCCGGCGGGGCTGGTCGTGCATCCAGCCCCGGGACACTGGCGCGGGACGCTCGTCCACGGACTGCTGTACCGATTCCCGGAGATGGGCAGCCTGAACGGGGTCGAACGTCCCGGGATAGTCCACAGGCTCGACGCCACGACGTCGGGCCTCATGGTCGTGGCGCGGAACGGCCTGGCCCAGGAGGGGCTGTTTCGCGCGTTCAAGGAGAGGCGGGTTGGCAAGACGTACCTCGCCCTGTGTTATGGCGTGCCGGCGAAACCCCGCGCAAGAATCGACATGCCGGTTGGAAGGGATCCGTCAAACGGCCGCAGGATGGCTGTGACGGAAGCCGGCAGGGAGGCCGTCACCGACTACGAAGTCATCTGGAGCGACGGCCGACGCTCGCTCGTCCGCTGCGAGCTGCACTCCGGTAGGACGCACCAGATAAGGGTTCACATGAGGGCGGTCGGCTGTCCTTTGGTCGGGGACGAGCTCTACGCGCCGTCCCGGAAGTCCCCCTTCGTCCCCCCCCGGGTATTCCTGCACTCGTGGAGGATGTCGTTTGTCCATCCGCGGCACGGCGGCACAATGACGTTCAGAAGTTTCATCCCCCCAGAACTGAGGGAGTGCCTGAGGGAGATTCGCGAATCCTGAGCCATGCCGCCGGGTCGGCCAATATCGTCCCGAACTCCCTGTAGGTGACCCTGGAGGGCGAACCGCCCGGTATGGCGCGGACGAACCTGCGCTTGGTGTGATCGACCCTGACCCTTCCGCTCTCCCGCCCCCTGCTGTGATAAGCGGCGCAGGATGCCGCGATCTCGAGCATCTTCCCGAGGGTATCCGAATCAGGGCTCGCCGCGAACCGCAGCACAACGTGAGCGCCAGGCACTCCCTGCGCGTGCAGCCATTCGTCGTCGCCGCGGGCGAGCCTGTATGTGACATATTGGTTGCCCTTAGCGGACAGCCCGCAGTACACGACCGCGCCCGCCCACTCGAAGTCGTATCTCCTGTGCGGGGGCAGATGAACGCGGCCAGGCGCGCGTCCCTTCGATCCTGGCGAGCCCCTCTGCGAGGACAGCTCCTCCAACATCAGGGACAGGGTTGCGGCGTCGTCGTTACTGTCGAGCAGCGCCGCCTGCTCCGAGAGCTCGTCCCGTGTCTCGTAGAGGGACGGCAGAACCGACCGTGCCCGGTCCGCGGCCGCCTTTTTCTTCCGGTACCTGGCGAAGTACCTCTCGGCATTCTGAACCGCGTCGCACCCGGGATCGAGGGCCACGATGCGGACGGAGGCGCCCGACTCCGTCCACTCGACGAGTTCGGCCTCGCTCGAACGCGGCGGTATGGACCAGCAATTTTCGAGTATCAGCTTCCCAGTCGACATCAGGCGATCAGCGGCGCCCCCATCCTCGAGCAGGGCCTCGTACTCCCCGATTCTCTTGGCGTTAGCGTCGACGAGGCGATTCAGCCTCAGGGATATTTTTTTCCTGAACCGCCCGACGCATCGATCGATCAGAGGCAGCACGACGACGCGCCTTGCCGCCTCCAGCGCGGATGAATCCGGCATCGCCTCGGCGCCCGAGAGCACGCGGACAAACAGCGTCACGTAATTGCCCAGCGACTGGTATACGGCCCCGCCCGCGCATGTTTTCAAAAAATTTACCCCTCGCAGCACATCGAGCCGTTCCGGCGGCGAGTCGCAGCACGTCCTCTCGATCGCTGAAATGAGCGGTCTGCCGAGTCCGACGAGGTTCCTCGGTATGCCGTCCATGCCGGGCGCCTCGCAGTCCCACTCGTCGAGCGACTCGCCCGATATCGGCGGAGGCGGTGTATACGGTCCCCCTGGGATAAGCGTCCTGTACCTGTTGTCCTCGGGATAAATATGCCTCGCCGCCTCGACGATCTGCCTGCCGCCATCCAGGAGCAGCATATTGCTGTACCTGCCGGAGCACTCGAGCAGCAAGTGCCTCGTCTGATAAAACCCTGCCCCCACGGCCCTGCGAAACTCCATCCAGAGCACCCTGTCGCGCCCCGGCGCGCTGGCCCCCACGATCTCCGCGCCAACCAGGTGCGACTTCACCGCATCCGCTATGGGAGGCCTGCCCAGAGCGGCAGCCGAGAGCCTCCGCACCTCGTCCGGCCGCGCCGCGCACACTCCGTAGCACTCAGGGTCCCACGAGAAAAAAACGACCCGTTCGCGCGAGAGCCCAATGGCAACCCACCGATCCCCGGAGTCCACCCTGCGAACCCTGCTCCCCCCAAGCTCCTGCGACACCTCGGCCGCATAAGCACAAACCAGCTCAGGACCAATGGCCACCCCCATCACCCCCTTGATACGCGACGCATAGGCTATCAGAAAAAATCATGCTGTCAAGCCAAGCGGCTTTGCCCTTT
>JAISRP010000236.1 GCA_031273585.1 Synergistaceae bacterium | reverse complement strand
GAGAGCCCCTGCGTCATCGGGGTCCTGACCGAGGCCGCCCCCGCCAGCCTCACCGCGTTCTCGTACATCACGAAGCTGACGGCGGGGATTATGACCTCGTCATCCGGGCCCAGGAAGGTCGCTGCAATAGTGCTGATTACGTCGTCCAGCCCGTTGCCGGCCATGAACCACTCCGGGGGGAGGCCGAACTTCCCGGACAGGCGCTCTCTCAGGGCGCTGCAGCTGCCGTCCGGGTACCTGAATACGCCGGAAGCGCCGTTCAGTTGGGCGATTATGGCCTCACGGACCGCCGGCGCAGCGCCGAAGCAGTTCTCGTTGGCAGATATCCTTATTGCGCCGTCGTAGTCCGGCGACGGTCCCGGCGAGTACTCCTCCAGCGATAAAACCTGCGGCCGGATCAGCCGCCTGAAGTAAGAATTTGAAACTTCGACCGATGCTCTGCTCATCTCATCCACCCCGTCAATTTCGATAGCGCCGTGGAGACGTCCCCAAACCACAGCTCCCCGCTCGTCAGAATTTCCCCGACCGCGACGAACCAGCCCTTTCCCGAGGAGAGCTGCGCCATCCTGTCGCTCTCTGTGTCTCCGAAGTAAAGCGGACGCGCGTGCCCGAACCTCCCGCATATAAAGTCGATGCCGTCCGGCGACGGCTTGAGCATTCCCGTGCCCGAGTGCACGACCCTCTCATCCGGAAAATCCCCCCAGGAGAGGGTGCGCCGCGCCATGCGCCACTCCCTCTCGTCGCGCCCAGTGTAGACGTACGCCGGCAGGGGCAGGTCGCGCCAGTCCGCGCTTAAGCACGCCCTCTCCAGGGAGCAAGTCCCCTCGGACTCCCCCTCCCCGAAGTACGCCCCGGCGCAGGAGTCCCGGATTCGGCGCCTGCCGAACCTCTCCCCGAACTCAGCCCGGGTCCAGTCGACGCTGCTGCCGATGCAGCCGCCTATTATCCTCCCTAACTCCTCGGGAGATGGCATCGCGTCAGACAGCTTGTTTCCGAGACGTTCCGCATGGTGCGCCGATATGTTGAGCAGGGTCCAGGCGATGTCGTAGTCGTCGTTGAACGAGCCGTGTCTCTTCAATACGGAGTTGTGCTCGCGCGAGTAGCCCGGCGCGTCGCACTCGTAACCCCCGGCCCGCCACTCCCGCTCCACCGTCATCCTGACGGCCTCGGGAAACGATTCCCCCGCATCTATCAGCACGCCGTCCACGTCGAAAATTAAGCAGTCGGGAGGACCTCCGGGCGATGCCGGGGCCCGGTTCGTTTGGAATTGGTTCAACGCCTCACCTCCGCGCGCATACGGCAATTTGAAATTAGAAGCCTAAAGGGTAAAGATTAAAACATGTGCTGCCACTGCAACCGCCGCCAGCAAAATTCCACGCGGTTTATTTAATCGGCTATACATTCATACGTGAACAACATTTGCCGTTCCTGTTGCGCCATTATATTCCTCATGATATCATCAAAAATGTAAGGTGTGCAACAAATCCCTTATAATCAAGGGACGTGGCGGTTCGCGCAATTATTTTGCGCGGCGCGGCCGATAGGTTCTCCGCCGGCGGACGGCGTTCCGGACTTGCAGAGGCCGCGGTTGCGCGCACCCAGGAGAAGGGAGCAGCGTAATAATGAATCTTACCCCTCGCGGGTGCAGCAGCATTGGCGGCGAACTCTCATCCTGCATGGAGGAGTGCAGAAACAGGACCATGGGGCTCTTTGCCTCCTATGGCTACAATCCCTTCAACCCCGCTGAATTTCAACTGCTGGAGGGGGTAATGAAAAACCTCCCCAGGAGACGCCGCGAGAGGGTCATCGCGGTCAACAGCCCGTTTGGCGAACCGTGCTGCATGAGGGCGGATCTGACGCTGTCCGCCCTGTCGTACATGGCGCTTCACCACGCGCCGGAGGAGTTCCCCCTTAGGCTGTGCTACGCCGAGAGGGTGTTCGCGGTCCCGCGCCCGCCGCGCGAGAACCTGGAGGATACCCAGGTCGGGGTCGAGCTCCTGGGGTGGGAGGGGCTGGGCTCCGACGTCGAGGTGGCGGCCCTCCTGCTGAAGGCCCTGGACTCGCTCGGGCTCACTGATTCCGTCATCGTGCTGGGCGACTCGTCGCTTCTGCCCAGGCTGTTTGCCAACATCCCGAAAAATTTATCGGGCGCGCTCGTCGAGATGCTGGAGGACGGGGCGTACTCCGATTTTCTGCGCGCCGCCGAGTCCGCGGATGGTCTCTCCGACGCGGAGCGGTGCATCTTAAAGGAGCTGCCGAGGCTCAAGGGAGATGTCGGCATACTCGACGACGCGGCGGAGATCTTCGGCTCGCGCACGCCGCTTCACTCGCTGCGCGATATATGCTCGTCGCTCGAACAGCTCGGCTATCGCAGCAGGGTGAGGATCGACCTCGGTTTTATAAGGGACCTCGGATACTATTGCGGTCCCATCTTCAACGTGTACTCGTCCCGGGATGGCGGGTTCCTGGGCGGCGGCGGCAGGTACGAGGGGGTCCTCTCGGACGTCCGTTTCTCATGCCAGGCCGTCGGGTTCGGCATCAGCCTGAGGGAGCTCGCGCTGGCGTGTCACCCCGAGGCCAGGGCGGCGAGGGTCATGATATGGTCGGGGAACCTCCCACCGTCCGAGTCGCTCCGCTACGCGGCCCGGCTGGCGGAGAGGGGGGTCTCGTTCGAGATAAGCTGGAACCCGGACGATCTCGAGTCCAGAAATTTCGCCGCATCGAGGGGCTGCAGCTGGTGGGTGAACCTCCAGGACGGGTACGCCCTGGACGCCGCGACCGGCGCCAGGACGCATCCTGACGCGGTCGGGGGCGTCGCGTGATGCCGGTCATAGCCATCCCTACCGGCAGGTCGTTCGACTCGTGCGTCGAGATAATGGAGGGCGCCGGGCTGCCGGTGGCGCGATTGAAGAGCGCAGGCAGGAACCTCGTCGTCGAGGAGGGGGACTGCCGTTTCCTGCTCAGCAAGCCGTCGGACATACCGACCCTCGTGTCCCAGGGCGCGTCCGATCTTGCCTTAGTCGGCAACGACGTGACCGACGAGTCCGACGTCGAGCTGACGGAGCTCCTCGACACCGGCAGGGGGCGCTGCTTCATGGCTGTGGCGGGGCCGGCGGATCTGGCGGCGCGTTTTTCGGGACACGCGAGCAGCCTGATGGGCATGAGGGTCGGCACGAAG
>JAISRP010000210.1 GCA_031273585.1 Synergistaceae bacterium | reverse complement strand
TGAACTCCTCCATGGCCTCGATGACGTCGTCTGTCATGACCCCGAGGTCCTCGGCTATGAACGGCATATTCCCTTTACCACCATCAAAGCAGTATTTCAGCGCATAGAGAAAATCCCAGCCTGGGCCGGGCCGCCACTGCCCATTCACGGCTGTCTCCTCTTCCGCCGGAATCTCCCAGTAGCCGAGAAGCCCTCTGAAATGGTCTATCCTCACCCTGTCGATGTTGAGGAGGGCGTGTCGAAAGCGGCCGAGCCACCAGTAAAAACCGTCATCCCTCATCTTGTTCCACCTATATATAGGGTTTCCCCACCTCTGTCCTGTCACGCTGAAGTAGTCCGGAGGAACTCCCGCGACGCAGGTCGGTCCGCCGTCCGCGTCCAGCTCGAAGAGGTCTTGATGCCCCCATACGTCCGCGCTGTCGTAACCGACGTATATGGGCACGTCCCCGATCAGTTCGATTCCTCTCTCGCCGCAAGCCTTCTTCATCTCCCCGAGCTGTTTGAAAAATATGAACTGCTCAAAACGGAGGACGTCGAGCCGCCTCGCTATATCCGGCTCGGCCTTTATCGGGTCGAGAACGCTCCAGTCTCTGATCCGGTATTCTATCGGCCAGTCTCCCCACGAGACATCTCCCACAACCGACTTCAGCGTCCGAAAGAGAGCGTAATCCTCCAGCCAGTACCCTTCCCTGACGCAAAAGTTCCAGAACTCGTCCGACAACTCCCTGAAGCGATTCTCGAACGCGTTGTCCCTCCTGAAATTGTCGTACGCCTCTTGAACGATCTTCTCCTTTGTCTGGCAGACTTTGTCGAAGTCCACGGTCTTTCCGGGTTTCACCTCGCGACGTTTCAAGGCGGAGGAGTCCAGAAGCCCCCAATCCGCCAGCGAATCGGGGGAGATAAACGCGACGTTTCCGGCAAAAACAGAAGGCCCGCTGTAAGGAGAGTGCCCGGCCGCAGAGGAAGTCGGTCCAAATGGCAGTATCTGCCAGGCGCCGCACCCTGCCTCAGTCAGAAAATCGGCGAACTCCACGGCAGTCTTGCCCATGTCACCCACGCCGTACTTGCCGGGCAGACTCGAAATATGGGTCAACATACCTAACTTGCGCGTTCGACTCGTGTTCAACTTAAAAAACTCCCCTCGATTTTATTTTGCTGCGCGCTCCGCTGCCGCGCGTTTGCCGGAATATGCGAATCGACTCGACTGGGCGCCCGCGTTAGAACCCCGAAGGGCCGCGTCGCGGCATCGCTCTCGCTCTCCGGTGCGCCGGGCTGGTCTTCTGGTATAATACTCCCGACGATTATATAATATAATTGGAGGCGGCGCGTTGTTTTTGTTTCTGGAGGAGGACGACATTGTGTTCATGGAAAAAGTGACCGCCCTCGTCAAAGGGGACGGAGGAACAGCGGTGCTCATGCGGGACAACACAGTCCGCGCCACCGGCTTCACCCCGCTCACGCTGCAAAGACGCGGGGAAAAATTCTGGAAGAGCTGTATGCGGAAGGAGCAACGATAGCAATGCCCGAAGCGCCCGATATAAAAAATGGAAACGGAATGGTCACGGAAACAGCGCACGCCGATTACGGGGCAAAGGACATACAGGTACTGGAAGGCCTCGAAGCGGTCCGCAAGCGTCCCGGCATGTACATCGGCGACCAGGGCTCGCGCGGGTTGCATCACCTCGTCTACGAGGTGGTCGACAACTCCATCGACGAGGCTCTGGCCGGCTTCGCCGATAGAATAGACGTCGCGATTCACCCCGATGGAAGCGTCTCCGTGCTCGACAACGGGCGCGGCATACCGACGGAGCACCACGAGTCGGCCGGCAAATCAGCGGCCGAGGTCGTCATGACTGTGCTGCACGCCGGAGGAAAGTTCGACAAGGGCGCCTACCAGGTCTCCGGAGGACTTCACGGCGTGGGCGTCTCCGTGGTGAACGCCCTCTCCAGTTGGCTGGAGCTGAGAATCATGAGGGACGGCGGCCTGTACAGGCAAAGGTACGAGCGCGGCGCGCCGACGACGGAGCTGGAGAGGATAGACGACTCGTCCGAGCACGGTACCTACGTTCATTTCATGCCCGACGACGAGATTTTCTCGACGCTGGAGTACTCGGCCGACACGCTCAAAGGCAGGCTGAGAGAGCTGGCGTTTCTAAACCCCGGAGTGACGGTCTCGTTCGACGACTTGCGCCCCGACGAGGAGGGCAAGACAAATCCGACTAAAATCTACAATTACGAGGGCGGGCTCAGATCCTTCGTCGAATACCTGAACCGCGGCAAAGAACCGGTCTTCAAGCCGCCGGTTTACATCCAGGGCGGTCGGGACGGCACAACCGTCGAGGCGGCCATTCAGTACAACGACACCTACATAGAGAGGATTTTCGCGTTCGCGAACCTCATAAACACCATAGAGGGCGGAACGCACGTCACCGGTTTCCGCTCCGCCCTGACCAGGGCGATAAACGACGAGGCCAGGCGCTCGAAACTCCTCAAGGAGAAGGACGCCAACCTGACCGGCGACGACCTCAAGGAGGGCCTGACGGCGGTGATATCCGTCAAACTTCTGGAACCTCAGTTCGAGGGCCAGACCAAGACGAAACTCGGGAACGGCGACGTAAAGGGCATAGTGGACTCCGCCGTCTACGAGGGGCTGAAGGTTGCGCTCGAAGAACAGCCTGAGATACTGAAGCCGATAGTCGACAAGGCCATAAGGGCCAGACAGGCGCGCGAGGCGGCCCGCAAGGCGCGCGATCTGGTGAGGCGGAAGTCGGCGATAAACGGACTCGACCTCCCGGGTAAGCTCGCGGACTGCTCGAACCGCAATCCAGCCGACTGTGAACTGTACATAGTGGAGGGCGAAAGCGCGGGAGGCAGCGCCAAGCAGGGGCGAAACAGGAGCTTCCAGGCGATACTCCCCTTGCGCGGCAAAATTTTGAACGTCGAGAGGGCTCGGCTCGACAAAATACTCTCGAACGAGGTGATACGCACCATAATCCAGGCGCTCGGCTGCGGCTTGGGCGACGACTATGCGCCGGACAAACTGCGTTATCACAAGATATTTCTCATGGCGGACGCCGACGTGGACGGCGCGCATATCAGGACTCTGCTGCTCACGCTCTTCTA
>JAISRP010000178.1 GCA_031273585.1 Synergistaceae bacterium | reverse complement strand
GATCAGTTCGAACCGGCATAGGGCGCCCGAATCGTCTTAACGGGCACGCGTCACGCAGGAGAGGGCGGAGCACAGATACGGTCAGTCCGTATCGCGCCGCCCTCTCCTGCGTCTTTTGGACATTCTCAAAATTAACATGACTATCAAGTCCGATACTGTATTCGGTGGCGAGTCGATGTTTCGGCGACTCTCTACGCGAATCTGACGCGATGAAAGCACCTCCATGTACTTAAATCGCACGGCAAAGTACGCCGGGAACAACGCGACCGACTTCCTGTCGGTCGCAGATTCGCTCCGTACAGCGCTATGCGCCGAGGACAACGCGTTCGCCGAAACATCGGCACTTGAGTCAAGCAATAGTCATTAAAAAACCGGCATCATATCACCCGCAGCTCCCTGGGGTAGCGCGTGAACGGGACGGCCCCGCTCTCCGTGACCTCCACGCAGTTCTCTATCCTCACGCCGAACTTGCCGGGCAGGTATATGCCGGGCTCGATGCTGAACGTCATGCCGACCCGCAGCACTGTCTTGTTCGACTCCATGATGTTGGGCTGCTCGTGGACGACGATCCCTATTCCGTGCCCCGTCCGGTGATTGAAGTACTCGCCGTATCCCGCTCTCTCGATCACCCCTCTCGCGGCACGGTCCACGTCGCAGGCGCGGACGCCGGGCCGCACGGCCGCCTCCGCCGCAAGGTGCGCCTCGAGGACGATCCCGTAGACGCGCCTCTGCTCGTCGGTCGGCTCCCCAACGACGAACGTCCTCGTCGTGTCCGACCTGTAGCCCCGATGCCTCGCTCCAAAATCCACTATTATAATGTCCCTCTCTCCGACGACCCTGTCCGACCTCGTATTGTGGGGAAGAGCGCCGTTCGGGCCGGACCCTATCACCCACGTTACCCTATCGCCCCCTCTGCTCTCAAATTCGTCGCGCAGCCTGATCTGAATGTCCCGCTCCGTAAGCCCGGGCTTTATGTACTTCTCGAGGGCATACAGGACCTCGTCCGCCATCCTGCCTACCGCGTGCTGGCAATCTATCTCCTCCGGGCTCTTGATGAGACGGAGGCCCGGAGCGATCCCTCCCCCGTCCGCCAGCCTGACGCCGAACTCGCCCGTCATGTACAGGACGTCTATTGCCCTGACCCCGTCGTTTAGGGCGACCGTACGCCCCGAAACAGCGTGCTCGCGGAACGCGCCGCCGACCGTGCCGGAGGGCCCGTCAGAGTCGTCCCAGACGTAGACCGGGATGTCGGGGGCGAGCTCGTCCTCGAACTCCTCCTTGCACAGCCGTGGCGCAATCGCGAAGTGCCCGCCATCCGCCGCAACGAGGAGCGACTTGAAACGCTCGTCCGCCACAGGCTCGAGCCCCGTCAGATACGTCAGGTCGGCGGACGGGCCGACCATCAGGTAATCGAATCCCCTCTCCTTTAAAACGTCTACCACTCGGTCGATGCGCGAAAACCTGCTCACAAAATCAGCTCCTCTGCAAAATTTAAAAATAAAAAACAACCCCGACGGCAAGACGCCGCGCGGCGCAAATCAGTCAGATCTTCCTTAAGAAAAAAACAAAGATCGGACGCTAAAAAACGTCCGCTCCCGAACGAACTTTGGTCCAGCCGGATACACTTTAATTTATAAACTTTTAGCACGAAATAAGTGACGAGTCAAGCCCCATTTTAAACCTTGTCGCTCTGCCGTATGAGCTTCGCAGGTCGCCCACTAGAAGGGAGGAACTGCTCGCCTCTACCGGCTCCGCGAAGATGACCTTCCGGCGATCCGCGTTGATTTTGGCCTCCAGAGAATGGCATTGCTTCCTCACGGTCTTTATGTTCATCGCGAGCTGGATGATGGGATGGTGTCGGGATCGGTCAGGATATAGCCGATTGAATAAACCGCGTGGAATTTTACCTATGGCGGTTGCGGTGACAGCACATGTTGCAATCTTTACCCTCTAGGCTTCTCTAATGTTAAATTGCTATAACCAAAGGTTATTAAATCAGAGGCTCCCTAAGAGCGCGGGACCTCTCCCCGCGCGCGTCAGCCGTTCAGCGCCCTCATCCGCAACATCTCAACAGTCAGGTTTTTCGCCTTCAAAGTCTCGTTCGAGCATGTGCCGTTGTTGAAGACGATGATTCTGTCGGCTATCTGAAGCAGCTCCTCCTCCTCTGTTGAGACGACTATTACGCACTTTCCATCCCTGACCATGCCGCGGATGACCTCGTAGATATCCTGTTTTGCCCCGATATCCACCCCCTTGGTAGGCTCGTCGAGGAGTATCAGGTCGGCGTTCTGCGCGATGATGCGCCCGAAGAGCGCCTTCTGCTGGTTCCCCCCTGACAGCGACTGGATCGGGCCGGATAGCTGCCCTTTGGTGTTAAAACGAGAGAGGATGCCGCGGGCGTAATTCTCGGCCTCCCTCTCGTTTACGAAGCCAAAGCGCCTGAATCGGCCCAATATCGGCAGCGCGACGTTTTTGAGCACCGACATCTGCGGGATAAATCCGTCCCTCTTGCGCTCCTCCGTGAGGTAGGCCACGCCGTTTTTGATCGCTTCCGATGGCGACTTGGCGAGATAGGAGGCGCCATCGAGCAGAACGTCGCCGCCTGCTATCTCCTCCATTCCGTAGAGGGTGCGGCAGAACCTGCTGCGCCCCGATCCGACGAGGCCGTAAAGCCCCAGGATCTCCCCCGGATACGCTTCGAGGCTGACGTTCTTCAGTCCCTTCGTGCGCAGTTTTTTAACTACTAGCTTGGGGGACGATCCCTCGGACGGGCTG
>JAISRP010000126.1 GCA_031273585.1 Synergistaceae bacterium | reverse complement strand
CCTTGATGTCCTTCTCCATCAGCGTCGGAACGGACAGGTCCGCGCCAGGGATGTTGAGGCCCTTGCGCTCGCCGAGCGCGCCTCCGACCAGGACGCGGCAGACTATCCGCCCCGGCTCCACGCGATCCGCATTGAGATGAATCGCGCCGTCGTCTATGAATATATCCTGCCCCGGGGCGATCTCCTCCGCGAGGCGGTCGAAGCTCACCGACACGTGGTCCGCGTCGCCAAGGCATTCGTCCGTGACCAGAGTGAAGACGGCGCCCGCCTTCAACTGCACCGGACGGTGTCCGTCGAGCTCGCCGGTTCGTATCTCGGGCCCCTTGGTGTCCAAGATCGCCGCTATCGGCATCGTGCCCTCCGACTCGACCTGCCGCAGCATCTCGAGCATTCGCCCGTGCGAGGCGTAGTCGCCGTGGCTGAAGTTGAACCTGGCCACGTTCAGCCCTGCGCCGACCAGATCCCTGATCTTATCGATATTTCCGCAGGCGGGCCCAAGCGTACATACTATCTTTACCTTTCTCATCTCTTACCTCCCCGCTGCGGCCGTCACGCGCCGCAGTCAACTCACAACCGACGCCCGTCCCGAGGACATGCTGCTCACCATCTCGGCCAGCTCCGGCGCCATCGACACCCTCACCGCCCTCATCTTGAGCAGGGCGCAAGCGTCCGGCATCTGCAGGTCCAGCATGACGGGCGAGCCGCCCGGAAATCTGGACAGCTCGGACTGCAGCGAGCTGAAAAATTCATCCGGCAGCCCCTCGGACTGGACCCTGATGCGGACGGCGCAGGGCCCCTTGGTCCTGGTCTCGGAGAGGGGCTCGATCTCATCCAGGATGACCGACAGCTCGGAGTCCTTGCGTATCGCCCCCCTCACCACATAAGGAGATCCCTCGGAGAGCAGCGGCTTTATGTACTGCCACCTGTTCGAGTAGCACACGACCTTGACCTGGCTCTCGGAGTCCTCCATTACAAGTATCCCCATGGGCGCCCCTTTGTTCGTATATTTTTCCTTGAATCCTGAGAGAAGCCCCAGGACCGTGACGCGCGAGTCCTGAGAGCGCCAGTGGGGGAGGTCGTGAATCGCGCAGGAGGCGTACCTGTACTCGTCCGCCAGGTACTCGTCGTATGGGTGCCCCGAGAGGTAAATCCCCAGGGACTCCTTCTCGAGGCGGAGCAGCTCGGTGGGCGCGTACTCGGGGATGTCCGGCATCTCCGGCTCCCCGTCCGCGTCGTCGTCGAAAAGCGTCCGTTGCTTCGAGTCCCCCGCGCGGCTCGAGGCCAGGTCTAGCAGCTCCGGCAGGGCCTTGAGCAGCCTCTGCCTGTTGGGCTCTATGGCCGCGAACGCGCCCGACTTGACCAGGTTCTCCATCACGCGGCTGTTCACGACCCGCTGGTCCACCCTCGAGAGGAAGTTCCACAGGGACTTGAACGGCCCCCCGGACTCCCTCGCGCTGAGGATGCTCTCGACGGCCGTGCCCCCTATCTTGGAGACGGCGGAGAGCCCGAAGAGGATTGCGCCGTCCGAGACTGTGAAGTCGGCCCCGGACCTGTTGACGTCCGGCGCAAGCACCTGGTATCCAAGCCCCCTCACCTCGCCCACGTACCTGCCGAGCACCTCCATCTTAGATCCGACGAGCCCAGAGAGGTACGCCGCCAGGTACTCAGGGCCGTAGTTGGCCTTGAGATACGCCGTCTGATAGCTGATGAGCCCGTAGGCCGCGCTGTGCGACTTGTTGAAGCCGTACCCCGCGAACTCCTCTATTATGTCGAATATCTGGCCAGCCTTCGCGGAGGTCACCCCGTTCCGCTCGGCGCCCTCCATGAACTTCGCCCTCTGGGCCTCCATGACCGACACCTTCTTCTTGCCCATTGCGCGCCGCAGCAGGTCCGCCTCGCCTAGGGTGTAGCCGGCGAGGCGCGAGGCGCACTGCATGACCTGCTCCTGATAGAGCACGACCCCGTAAGTCTCGGACAGGGCCTCCTCCAGCAGGGGATGCGGGTACTCGACAGGCTCCTGCCCGTGCTTGCGCTTAACGTACGAGTCGGTCATGCCGCTCTTGAGGGGACCGGGCCTGTAGAGGGCCATGAGGGGCGCTAAGTCGTCGAAGTTGTCGGGCTTGATCCTCCGCACGAGGTCCCTCATGCCGTCCGACTCGAGCTGAAACACCCCGAGCGTGTCCCCTGCCCGGAGCATCTCGAACGTGCGCGCGTCGTCCATTGGTATCGCCTCGAGGTCGACCGGCCCGCGCCCTCCCGCCTCGATGTTGTCAAGGGCCCGCTCGAGTATCGAGAGGGTGCGGAGCCCGAGGAAGTCCATCTTAACGAGGCCGAGCTTCTCTATCGGCTCCATTGAGTACTGGGTGACCACCTGGCTGCTCCCCTTGATCTTGGTGACCGGCACCATCTCCATCGTCGGGCGGGGGGTTATGACAATCCCCGCCGCGTGCTGGGATGCGTGGCGGGCCAGCCCCTCTATCCTGGCCGCTATATCGAGCATACGGCGCACAGTATCGCTCGAGGAGTAGGCGGCGGCCAGCTCCTCGTTCTGAGCTATGGCGTCCCCGATGCTCTTCACCCCGGATTTTATCGGGTCCGGTATGAGCTTCGCTATCCTGTTCACCTCGGCGTACGGGACATCGAGGGCCCTGCCCACGTCCTTCACCGCCGCCTTGCTCATCATGTGTCCGAACGTGACGATCTGGGCCACGTGATCGGCCCCGTACTTCTCGACGATGTACGAGATCACCTCGTCCCGGCCCCTGTCCGATATGTCGGTGTCGATATCGGGCATGCTGATCCTCTCCGGGTTCAGAAATCGCTCGAAGAGCAGCCCGTGCTTTATCGGGTCGAGGTCCGTTATGCGGAGCGACCATGCCACGAGTGAGCCGGCGGCCGACCCCCTGCCGGGGCCGACCGGTATGCCGAGCTCCCTGGCATACCCCGTGATGTCGGACACTATGCAGAAGTAGCCGGAGAACTCCATGCGCTCGATGACGCCCAGCTCGTACTCCAGCCTCTGCCTGTAGTCCTCCGGCACGTCCTCCGTCTTGAGCCTCGAGACGAGCCCCTCCCGCGCGGTCCTTCGGAGGTGCGTCTCGAGCGTCTCCCCCTCCGGTATCTCGTAGTTCGGAAGGTAGTACCGCTTCTGGTCCAGGTCCAGCTCCACACAGCACCTCTCGGCAACTGCGACCGTGTTCGTCAGGGCCTCCGGCACCTCGCTCCCGAAGAGCTCCCACATCTCCTCCGGCGTGCGGAAGTAATAGTCGTCCCCGCTGAAGCGGTATCGCTTCTCGTCCTTGACCCTGCTGTCGGTCTGGACGCATAGCAGCACGTCGTGCCACTCCGCGTCCGCGCGGTCCATGTAGTGAGCGTCATTCGTGGCGATGAGGGTAAATCCGTGCCGTCTGCTCATCTCTATGAGGGCCTTGTTGACGACGGCCTGAGATGGGATGGAGTTATGCTGTATCTCCAGCAGAAAGTTCTCAGGTCCCATTATGTCCCGGTAGAGCATGGCGCGGGACAGCGCGCCCTCCATGTCGTGCGCCGTAATCAGCGACGGTATTTCGCCTGCCAGGCACGCGGAGGACGCTATCAGCCCGCGGCTGTGCCTCGACAGGAGATCGTGATCTATGCGCGGCTTGTAGTAGAAGCCGTCCGTGCAGGCTATCGACACCAGCTTGATGAGATTGTGATATCCCTCGTCGTTCGCGGCAAGCAGTATCAGGTGATACTTTTCCTTGTCATCCCTCCGAGTGTGCCCGCTCGGCGCGACGTACACCTCGCACCCTATGATCGGCTTGACCCCGTTTTTAACGCACTCGCCGTAGAACTCCACGCACCCGTACATCACGCCGTGGTCGGTCAGCGCCACGGATTTCATCCCCGTCTCGGCGGTCCTTCTTGCGAGGTCGCTGCACCTGTTAGCGCCGTCAAGGAGGCTGTACTCGCTGTGAACGTGAAGATGTACGAACGGTTTGTCAGTATTGTTCATTATAAAATCTTCCCCCCGCTGATATAACAGTGGCAGCACATGTTTTAATCTTTCCTCAATCGTCGGAATGGTCGCCGGCATCCTCCGCGTCGTGCGGTATTGGGATATCCTCCGATTTCTCCATCAACTCCTCGTCATCCTCCCTGCTCTGTCCCTTTGAGACGAGCAGATCGGCCCCGAGCCTGGCGGATATCTCCTCGATTGTCATCCCGGAGTGCGTCCTCGTGCCGGACGGCGCTTGCGCCCTCTCCCTCCCGGCTGCCGCGGCTATAACATCCTGCAGGGCCGAGATGGGCGTGGATGCGTCCTGATCGGGGCGGTCGAGCCCGAGCGCCGACGAAATTACCGCCCTGCTCCGGGGCGATTCGAGAATAGCCCTTGCCGGCGGAGAGGAGTCGGAGCTGTCGACGACCACCTTCCCATCCGAGACGGATATCCTGGCGTCGACCAGGGCCGCGGAGAGCGCCATGTCGTTTGCCAGTATGCGAGCCATGAGCTCCGGCAGCTCCGCAACGGCTTCCGGAGTAGCGTCGGGGATGGCCGGAACCGCGCTCGGTCTCTCGGGCGGAACCTCGGTCCGGACCTCCGGCGCCGCTGTCCTTGAAAGGACGGGTGGCGCGCCATCCCTCTGTTGTTCAATTGGACGGGCCGCGGGGCCTGGGACGTGGGACGTGCCGGTCTGGTCCGGCGCGGGACCGGCCGCGGACAGCAGCTCTTGAAGCAGGACGCCGGAGAACACGTTTGTGCTGAGCCCCCACCGGGCTTTGGGGAAGAGCGCCGCGCACGAGGAGCACGCCCGCCCGAGCTGTTTTGCCCCCCAGTGGGGGACCTCCGAGCGCAGAAATTCCATCTCCTCGGCGGACAGGGACGCGCCGGCGGCGGACCGTTCTCCCCACAGGCTGAAGACCCACATGTCGCGGAGCACCGGGTACAGCGCGTCCAGGAATCGCTCGGGCGATATGCCCATGCCGAGCATATCCCTCAGCATGACGGACGCCGCAGCCGGGTCTGAGCGGAGGCTCGACACGAGCCTCTCCATCTCCGCCCTGCTGCCGCCTCCCAGCATGTTCCGCAGCGCCTCCGACGACAGCCTGCCGTTCCCGAGCGCCAGCGCCTGCTCAGCCATCGAGAGGGCGTCGCGCAGAGCGCCGTCAGCGCTCCTCGATATCTCCCACAGGGCGGGCTCCTCCGTCTCGAACCCCTCGCTTGAGGCTATGAGCCGAAGGTGAGAGACCATGTCCTCCGTGGATATCCTGTGAAAAGGGATGTGCATACATCGTGAGCGGATCGTCACCGGGACCTTGTGCGGCTCCGTCGTGGCAAAGACGAACATGACCGACGCCGGCGGCTCCTCCAGCGTCTTTAGGAGCGCGTTGAACGCCTCCATCGTGAGCATGTGGACCTCGTCCAGTATATATACCTTGACGCCCCCGGTGAACGAGGCCAGCCCGACGTGGGACTTGAGCTCCCTGATCTGGTCTATGCCCCTGTTGGAGGCGCCGTCGATCTCCATGACGTCCATGTGGTCGCCGTCCACGACGGCCCGGCAGGAGCTGCACTCGCAGCAGGGCTCGCCGTCCGCCGTGAGGCTTTCGCAGTTGACGGCCTTTGCCAGGATGCGGGCGGCAGTGGTCTTGCCGCAGCCCCGAGGCCCGGAGAACATATACGCATGACCGAGGCGCTTCTCCAGACAGGAGGAACGAAGCATATTCACCGCAGAATCCTGTCCCACAACCTCACAGAACCTGGCCGGCCTGTACTTGCGATACAGGGAAACGTGCAACCATATCCCCTCCTCCCTGACCGGTCCGTCGCACTCTCCTGCAATTCTATCACAAAAAAAATCACGGCCGCCATATTGCATCATCCGCCCAAATCCGCGTGAAGAGGACCGCCGCGCCGCGCTGATTTTTTTACCCCCCTCACGGAGGGGGGATGGCCGAAGGTCAGGGGGGAGTTTCCTAAGAAGCCGCTGATTGTCCAGCCCTCAGCGGACAATTGCGGCCGTTCCCGACGGGATGCCGTTTTAAAAAAAACGGAGCAGCCGGAATTTTCTTAAAATCCGGCTGCTCCGCCTTCGTTAGAGGAGGAACTCCACGAAGTCCGTTATCTGGATACGCCCCGGAAATTCTCCGGGGCGTATTGATGAGCCTAGCGGCGCTTGCGGAATATTGCCGCGCCTAGTGCGAGCATACCCAGGACCAGTACCGCCGTGCTTGTGCTGCAGCCGCCGAAGAGATCCACTCCGTCCTCTGTGCCGGGCGTCGCGGATGGGTTGGCAATGTCTGGCGCATCCGTGCCGTGAGGGTGTATGTCACGATGACCCCATACTCTTCTTACG
>JAISRP010000299.1 GCA_031273585.1 Synergistaceae bacterium | reverse complement strand
GTTATAAATCGCCCCGCTCGAACCCACTATATAAGGTAGAGGGACATATTTACGCGAGGGGGTATGCGCGAATGGCGAGGTTCGAGATGATAAGCTGCAGGCTGGCGATTCAGGTGTGCGTGGGGGTTCTGCCGAGCGGCAGGGCAAGTCACAGGACTTTTTCGGTGAAAAATATAGATTGCGATGCTGGCGCGGAGGCCATTGCGGGGTTCGTTAGGGCGATATCGCCCATACTGGCTCACCCTGTAACCCGCGTGCGGCTCGTGCGCAGGTATCTCGTGGTGACGCGGGAGCTTTCTCCCCTGATGATGGGCCGTCCAAGTTTGAAATCTTCACCGGACATGAGGCTTGACCATGTGGATACCGCTGCCGGGACTCTGGACGGAATCCGAAAGATTCATCGGCTCCGCGGACGGGCACGGGCGGGATATTTTTATAAAGGACGGCAGGGCAACGGACGGGCGCGCATGTTATGGAATTGTCGAACAGACGGCAAAGCAGAGCCGCCTGTTCGGCGGATCTGCTTTGATATAGCCGATTGAATAAACCGCGTGGAATTTTGCCGATGACGGTTGCGGTGACAGCAAAGGCTTCCAATCTTTACCCTTTAGGCTTCTAAGTTAAATTGCTATATATGTTTTACCGGCTTTACTTCAGGTCGATGACTCGGAAGGCGCGCGGTTCGAGGACTCGAAACGCGAATGACTCCGTCAGGTAGAATTTGAGAGTGTCCCCATCCCGCCTCTCGAAGCCTACTGTGAAGTCGCCTCCGAGCGTCAGCTCGAAGTCGCCACCCCTGCGGGAGACGAGGTACGCGCCGTCGTAGGACGGGGTGAAGATGAACTCGTTCACGTCGGTGTTATTCAGCAGGACCTCGTACAGGGTCCGGCTGCTCACGAACTTGCCCAGCGCGTAGCGGAGGGCGTGTCCTCCCACCAAGGCATAGGGGCCGTCTATCGACTGTCCCGACCTCATGGCGTGAGTCGAGACGGAGATGGCCCGGACGAAGGCCTCCGGGTCGGCCCTTGGCAGTTCGAGCGGCGGGTACCATGACACGGCCCTCATCCCAGTGATGTCCGTCCCCTCGACGCCCCTGTAGATTGCCTTGTCCTCGAACGACGCGACGGCGACCGCCGCCCTCTCGACCGAGGTGAGGTCGATGTTCTTGGCGCCCCTCCCCAGGTCGCTGAAATCTCCCGCTCCAAGCTCGAAGTCGACCCTGCACTCGATGAGGGGGGCGACAACGCGGACTCCAAAGTTCACGCCGCCGTCCTGCCTGATCTCGCCGAGCTTCCCGACTGGCACGCTCGAGTTGTCCCAGCCGAGCGGGCCGTGAACGTCGACGAACTTCCGTGCCGAGAGATTGGCGCTGAGCGAAGTGGCGGCCTGAGCCTCTATTTTGGCGAACGCCTCGCTGCTTATGGGTATCTGATCACGTCCAAACGTTTCCATCTTAACCCTGCCTCCTGTTCTGATTTATCTCCCGCGAAGCGAGCCGATGCCCAGAGAGTTGCGCGCCGGCGGGCCGCTGCTGCCGGCAGCCGTTACGGACGCCTCCACCTCCGTGAGCCGGTCATCGGTGAAGAGGTACGCGCGAAGCTCCCTGTCAAATTCCGGGACGTTCCGCCTCAGCCACTCGATCAGCATGGCACAGTGCTCTATCTCCTCGTCGCGATTGTGGAGCATTATCTCCTTCAAGTCGCTGTCGGAGGCGGTCTCATACCGCTGGTGGTACCAGTTAGTCGCCTCGAGCTCCTCCATCAGGCTCGCTATGGCGCTGTCGAGCGATTTCGCCTCTTGCGACAGTTCGGAATACGGTTCGTAAAAGCTCATGCGGATTCCCCCTTCTGCAGATCAAGGCGCGCACGGACCTCCGTAAACAATCCATAACCCGCGCCGGCAACCCATGCGAATGCCGCCCATATACTTCTCACGCTTAAATTATACACAATTCGTGGGAAAAAAACTACGTATAAACCTCAAATATATAAAAACGCCTCAGTTTATCGCATATTTCCTCATGAATAATCGCCGCCGCCCTTGGGCGGAAATTTCTCCTACCCGTCATTGCGCGACTCCCCGTCCGGCTTCTCGGGCGCCTGAAATCTGCCGTATATTGTCGAGAGCTCCCTTATCTCGCCGGCGCGATTCCTCAGGCCGTCCAGGTCCTTCAGCTTCCACGCCCAGTTGCCCTCCACCGTCGACGGGGTGTTCATGCGAGCCCGGAGACCGAGCCTCAGTATGTCCTGCGCCGTTATGACCGCGAGCTCCGCCGGGCTGGAGAGCGCCATCCTGATCATGGCGTCCGCCGCCTCCCGGCCCGTCAGGTTTCGCGCTCCGATGTACCTCTGGAAGTTGGCCCTGTCCTGGCCCAGCCCCTCCTCCTCCCACCAGCCGACCGTGGTGTTGTTGTCGTGGGTCCCGACGTAAACCACGGAGTCGCGCCTGTGATTGTGGGGTACGTACGGGTTCTGCGGCATTCCCTCTCCGAAGGCAAAGTGCAGGACCTTCATGCCGGGCAGGCCGAACTCCTCCATCGTCTCGCGCACGTCCGGCGTCATCACGCCCAAGTCCTCCGCTATAAACGGCATCCTGCCGTCTTCGCTCCGGCCAAAACTGCGCCTGAGCTGGTAGAAGAGATCCCTGCCCGGTCCGCGCCTCCACTCCCCGTTGACGGCAGTCGGCTCCTCCTCCGGAATTTCCCAGTATCCCATGAATCCGCGGAAGTGATCCAGGCGGACCGTATCTACGCACCGGAGGGTGTGGCCGATGCGCTCCAGCCACCATTTATAACCGTCCTCCCTCATCCTGTCCCACCTGTAGATGGGGTTGCCCCACCTCTGCCCCGTCTCGCTGAAATAGTCCGGGGGGACCCCGGCCACGCACGACGGGCGTCCGGACTCGTCGAGCATGAAGAGCTCCCTGTGACCCCAGACGTCGGAGCTGTCGTACGCCACGTAAATCGGGAGGTCCCCTATGAGCTCTATCCCCCTCCTGCGGCACTCCTCCCTCAGCAGGCCCATCTGACGGAAGAATATAAACTGCTCGAACCTGCGGATATCCAGCTTGCGCGATATCTCCGCGTCCGACTTGAGGGCGTCCAGCGTCCCCCAGTCCCTGTCCCTGAACTGGGGCCTCCACTCGCCCCACGACGCCTGATTCTCGATTTCCTTCAGCACGCAGAAGAGCGCGTAGTCCTCTAGCCAGTACGCCTCCCTCACGCAGAAATTCCAGAAGTCGTCCGACAGCTTCCTGAAGCGGGTCTTGTAAGCGTCATCCCTGCGGAAGTTGGCGTAGGCCTCATGCAGGAGGCAACGCCTCGCCTGGGACGCCGCGTCGAAATCCACGGCATCCGACTGGGGCAGGACCAGCTCCGCTAGACGCCCCGGGTCGGCCAGGCCCTGATCGGCCAGCCAGCATAGGTCGATGAGATTTGTGTTTCCCGCGAACGCCGATTGACTGCTGTAGGGGGAGTGGGAGGATATCCCGTTCGTCGGGACGAGCGGCAGCACCTGCCAGGCCCCGACGCCGGAATCCGCCAGTATATCGGCAAATTCGACCGCAGCCCTGCCCATGTCGCCGATCCCATAGGACCCCGGCAGGCTCGAGATGTGCAACAACACGCCGCTCTTGCGATTGCCCGGAAAACTCATTCCATAAAACCCCCGCTCTGTGCGGCGCAGGCCCCTCTGGGCCGGGCCATCCGCAGCGCCGCATCCTTCTGTTATAATACTATATAATGACGAGGTCAGATCAAGTTAAATTTTTAGGGGTGTCGTTTTGTTTCTAATGCTGGAGGACGAGGACGCGGTACTTATGGAGAAAGTCGTGGCGCTCGTGCGTGGCGACGGGGAAACGGCTATACTGATGGCGGACAACACCGTCAGGGTCACGGGGTTCACGCCCCAGACCCTGGCGCGGAGGAGCGAGAGGTTCCGGGTTGGCGCCGCGAGACGGAAGGAGCGGCTTGAGTAATGGCAACTGAGGACACGGGCACACCGCATGTGAACGGGACGGACTACGATGCGAAGGATATACAGGTCCTGGAGGGACTCGAGGCGGTTCGCAAGCGGCCGGGCATGTACATCGGGGATCAGGGATCGCGCGGCCTGCACCACCTGGTCTACGAGGTCGTCGACAACTCGATAGACGAGGCCCTGGGGGGATTCTGCGACCACATAGAGGTGACGATGCACCCCGACGGGAGCGTCTCAGTGCAGGACAACGGGCGAGGCATCCCGACGGGCCTGCACGAGAGCTCCGGCAGGTCGGCGGCCGAGGTCGTGATGACGGTCCTCCACGCCGGCGGAAAGTTCGGGCACGGGGCATATCAGGTATCGGGCGGCCTTCACGGCGTAGGGGTATCTGTCGTGAACGCGCTCTCAAGCAGGCTCGACCTGCGGATACGCAGGGACGGTGGCGAGTACGCGCAGAGCTACGAGAGGGGCGTCCCGGTCACCCCGCTCACCCGGGTCGGGGACTCGGACGAGCACGGGACCCTGGTCCATTTCCTGCCGGACGACGAGATCTTCTCCACGACCGAGTTTTCGGCTGACATCCTGAAGGGCCGGCTGCGCGAGCTAGCGTTCCTCAACCCCGGGGTCTCGATATCGTTCGACGACAGGAGGCCCGACGACGAGGGGAACACGCCGCAGCCCAGGATCTTCAGGTACGACGGGGGGCTGAGCTCGTTCGTTCAGTACCTCAACAAGGGCAAGGAGACGGTGCACAAGACGCCGGTATGCATGAAGGGCACGAAGGACGACACGACGGTGGAGGTGGCGCTCCAGTACAACGACACCTACATCGAGCGGATCTTCGCGTTCGCGAATCTAATAAATACCGTGGAGGGCGGCACTCACGTCTCCGGCTTCAGGACGGCCCTGACCCGGGCGGTAAACGACGAGGCGCGGAGGGAGAAGCTGCTCAAGGAGAAGGACGCCAATCTCTCCGGGGACGACCTGAAGGAGGGGCTGACGGCCGTCATATCCGTCAAGCTCCTGGAGCCTCAGTTCGAGGGCCAGACCAAGACGAAGCTCGGCAACGGCGACGTCAAGGGAATAGTCGACTCCATAGTGTACGAGGGGCTCAAGTCGGCATTCGAGGAGACGCCCGAGATCTTGAAGCCAATAGTGGACAAGGCCATCCGCGCGAGACAGGCCAGGGAGGCCGCGAGAAAGGCCCGCGACCTGGTCCGCCGCAAGTCGGCCATGAGCGGGCTCGACCTGCCGGGCAAGCTGGCCGACTGCTCGAACAGGAACCCGGCCGACTGCGAGCTGTACATAGTCGAGGGGGACAGCGCGGGCGGCAGCGCAAAGCAGGGGCGGAACAGGAGCTTCCAGGCGATACTCCCCCTCCGGGGCAAGATCCTGAACGTGGAGAAGGCACGGCTCGACAAGATCCTCTCGAACGAGGTGGTGCGCACGATAATCCAGGCCCTCGGCTGCGGGCTCGGGGATGACTTCGACGGGGCGCGCCTCAGATACCACAAGATATTCATAATGGCCGACGCCGACGTGGACGGGGCCCACATAAGGACCCTGCTCCTGACCCTCTTCTACCGCTACATGCCCCAGATAATAGAGGATGGACACCTTTACGTCGCCCAGCCCCCGCTCTACAGGGTGCAGGACGGCAAGTTCATCAGGTACTGCTACACTGAGAAGGACTTAAAGCAGGCCATGACCCGCGCCGACCCGAAACGCGCCCACATACAGCGTTACAAGGGGCTGGGCGAGATGAACCCCGAACAGCTCTGGGAGACCACCATGGACCCGGAAAACCGGGTGATACTGAAGGTGAGGGTGGACGACGCCATCCTGACGGATGAGCTCTTCGGCATTCTGATGGGCGACGCGGTCGAGCCGCGGCGCGAATTTATAGAGAACCACGCGAGGGAGGTCCGCAACCTCGACATATAGACAGGACCTTGGGGCTCCGCCCCAAACCCCGCCAGGGAGCCAGCTCCCTGGACCCTATTCTCATTTTTTTGTTTTCGCCCTGCGGGCGAAAACAAAAAAATGAAACGGGGGTCCGGGGGACTGGTCCCCCGGCGGGCGTGGGCGGCGCCCATGGTTTTGCTCCGTCGCTCCGCCGGTCGGATCACGTACGGCCGCCGGAT
>JAISRP010000034.1 GCA_031273585.1 Synergistaceae bacterium | reverse complement strand
CCTTCGTGAGGTGATGCCGCACCGTTATCGTCGTGTCGCCCGCTCCCTTCAGGAACACCCTGATGCCGGGGTAGAACTCCGTTAACTCGTCGGCGCGGGCCTCCCCGCCCGGAGCGATGAAGCGCGCGTACTTGAAGTCGTTGGTCGAGGAGAGGTATTCGAGGCCGTCCATCCTGACGTAGGCGTCGTCGACGAACACGTCGCCTGTGTCCCTGGTGATTATCGCGTCGTTCTGCCTGTCGAGCTGAATGTAGCTCGCGGCATCCGCCTGCACCACTGTGGACGTGGGATCGTCGGGGTCAGAGTGAAGATCCTCCACGAGCCCCAGCACCCTTGCCACGTTCATCTCGTTCACGTCGCCGCCGCAGACCTTGCCCGACAGCACGTTTATGCGGTTGGCCTCGCCGGCGACGTTGCTCGTGATGCACAGAAAATAATTGCCGTCCGGGCCCTGCTCGACCGTGGCGTGCACCCACTGCTCCGGGGAGCTGGGGGGCGTGTTCGGGGGGTAGGTCGTGTACGGCGCGTAGTTGTCGGGAATTTCGTCGCTGTCAGTGACCTCGATGACCTCGGCCCTGTCGAACATGTACGCGTTGTTTATCTTGTTCGCGATGGTCTGAAGCGAGTCGCCCGCCTCGACCTCTATCACCACGATAGGGTTCTCGTCGGCCAGCCCGGCGGACCTCATGAGCTCGCCGGTCATGTCCGATATCGACAGCAGCTGCCCGTTCTGAGCCTCGAGCACCAGCTCTCCGGACGCGAAGAAGGACGTGTCCGCCGTGACCTTGCCGCCGTAATTTGCGTTTATGAAATCGCCAAGCTCCTTCACCGAAACGTTGGGCGCCACGCCGGTGGCTGTATTTCCGAGGTTATCGCTTATATTCCATTGGGCGCCGTCCCACGTCATGGAGATCGTCGTCTCGAAGTCGCCGGCCGCTATTCTGAACGTGTAGAGCTCAGGCTCGCCTGGGCCGGGCGCGCCCAATACGTTGCCGAATCCAGGGGGATTTTTGTCGTAGGTCTGGCTGTAGGCGCGCACCCCGCGCGAGCCGACCTGGAGGGCGAACGAGCCCGACAGGGGGGCCAAGGAGTCGAACGGGCTCGTCACGTCGTCCTTCCTCTCCCCTCCGGCGCTCTGGCCGAGGCCGTACCCGATCGTCCAGTACATCTCGTCCGCTGTGCGGATCACCTCGAGCTCGTGGGTCCCGTTTATCGAGCAGCTCCCCTCCGTCGCGCGCAGGTCGTCCGCGAGGGTCTCGATAATGACCTGAGCCGCGTCGGGGTTGCTCGTGATGTCGTACTGGTTGTACTCGATCTGGACCTCGTAGTACCCGTTATTCGCAGGATTCTCCACCAGCATCAGGTGACGGGTGTTCGTGCCCTGGACTATCAGCTTGCCGTTGATGGATATCTTGTAATCCCCGTCCATCTCCTCGCGGGACGCGCCGACCTCCGCCCCTGTCATGGCGACGAGCTTGTCTGCCAAGAGATCGCGCCTGTCCAGGAGGGCGTTGGGCTCTCCCCCTGCCACCCTCACGTCGAGTATCGCCTTGTTCAGGACGGCTATCTGATCTATATAGGAGTTGGCGTCCGTCACAAGGGCCTTTATGTCGGCGTTCAGCTCGGATCGGTAGCTGGTATAGACCGACGCCAGGTCGTATGTGAACTTGGCGAAGGTGTCCGCCTCCTGCAGAAACGCGTTGCGGATGGCGCTGTTGGAGGGTTGCTTATGAACCTCCTCGAGGCCGGTCCAGAATAAGTCCAGCATACCGTTAAAGCCCTTTTCGTTCGTGCTCACGACGAACTTCTCGATCCGCAGCACGCCGTTTGCCATGGTCTGCCAGTACGCCTGTTCCGTCGTCGCGCGCCGCATCTGGGCGTCCAGGAACACGTCTCTCATGCGCTCTATGGACGTTATAGTCACTCCCGTCCCCAGCCGGCTGTAGTTGATGGCAGTCGAGAGCGCGGTGGACGCCTGCCTGTTCACGACCTGGCGGCTGTAACCCTCCTTGTCAGTGTTGCTGGTGTTTATCCCGGCAGTCTCCATTCCCTTCTTAAAATATTCAATCGCCCTGCGTCCAGTCTCTATCCCGTGATATGTGCTGACCATCTGAGACTCCTCCTAAATGCTGGTCTGCCATCCTTGGAATACTGCCGATATGCTTCCATCCGTATCAGGTCTGCATAAAAAATTAACCAGGAAAACGGAATCCGTCTCCCTGGTTAGTATCGACCGTGCGGTATTGAAACTTTTGGGGATTTTGATTAAAACTTTTAGCCGGGCGTCAAATCCTCGTGTCGAACGTGCCCATTGCGCCGAGGCCCATTGACTTTTCCCCGAGACGCCGCCACTCGGAGATCAGCATCTCGTTCAGGGTCCTGGCCTCGTCCATCAGGCGCGACAGTATGGACATCTCGATCTTGAGCCTGTTCACCGTCTGCATCAGCTTCTTTGCCGACTCCTCCACCACGAGGCCCTCCTCCCGGGGGAGGGCAGAGACGATCTGCGAGACGACCTGATCGCAGCCAAGCAGGCCCGCTAAGTCCTCGCTCAACCTCACCCGCTTCGTCTCTATGGCCTGGCAGCGCACGGACACGTGCCGCAGCTCGGACATCAGGTTCTGCAAATCGGAGAGACGCCCCTCCTTGAGGGCGTCCCTCTGTTTAACTGTAATGGACAAAAGCTCAGACAGGATTTCATCCTGTTTGAGCAGGGTGTCCGCCAATGCTATGGATTTTTCCGACATCAGGACTCCGTCTTGTTAATACCGGCCCATAACAGACGATTTGCCAAAGCCGTCAGATCGGGCTCGTAGACGCCCCCCTCGATTCTGCTCTTGAGATCGTTCACGAGGTCCTCGCGCACGTCCGGAATCTTGCTGAGCTCGGACGAAATATTCGCCATCTCGCGCGCGAACGGGCTGACCGCAAGACCATCCGTAGCGACGGAGAACTCCTCCCCGTCCCACGCGGCCCCCCTCTTCTGTTTGACGGGCCCTATCCCGCCTACTCCTGAAACTTCGTTGATCTTATCAATCATCTTTATCACCTCTCTGGGTGGAAACATCTCGTTATGAATATTATCGGACGATGTTACTTCACCTTTATAGCAGAACCCTCGAAGTGATGCAAGAGGTTCGCCGATTTCCAAATCCGCAGGTTCAAGACCGTGGGCGTCGCCCACACCCACCGGGGACCAGTCCCCCGGACCCCCATTTTAATTTTATGACTATTAGCTTGGCTCAAGTGCCGATGTTTCGGCGAACGAACGGAGCGAATCTGCGACCGACAGGAAGTCGGTCGAGCGATTTAAGCACATGGAAGTGCTTTCAGCGCGTCAGATTCG
>JAISRP010000173.1 GCA_031273585.1 Synergistaceae bacterium | reverse complement strand
CTCCTCGTTTTTCATCCTGACGCAGCCCTCGGTCACGTTGTTGCCGATGGACAGGGGGTCATGAGTCCCGTGGATGCCGATTCCGCTCCAGGGCGGCGTGCGCAGCCGGATGAAGAGCGGACCGTAGGCGCCCTTGATCTTGCCCTTGCCGTCGCCGAAGTCGTGTCCCCACGATGAGGCGTCGTGGAACTGCTGCACCTTGAACTCGCCCTCCGGCGTCCTCATGTCGCCCCGCCGCTTCTTGTCCCCGGTGTTTTTTCCGACAGCTACGTCGTACTCCTTGAGGGTCGCGCCGTTGCGAAGGACGGAGAGCTTGTAATTCTTCTTGTCTATCATGACGACCGTCCCCGGCGCGGACCTGCCAGGCTTCGGGATGCGGCTTGCGCCCGGCTGCAGGTCCTTCGAGGCGGCTCGCGCGGTTGCGTCCGTCAGCGGAACGTCGGGGCTCCTGGCCAGCCTGCCCTGCTCGTCCAGCTCGTCTAAGATCTCCGGCATCTCCAGCGGGTCTAAGACTTCAAACATGTCCCTGCTGACCGGCTCGACCCTTGCCGCGTCATCCGCCGAAGGCCTCCGCCCGACCGTGGTGTTCAGGATGAACACCGAGATGCCTATCACCGCCACGGATAGAAGACATGCTACCACCGCAAGCCTGAGTATGAACATCATCTCTGACCCATTGTTTGAATTTTTATTTTTGGAACCTAGCATACGACACCCCTCATTCTGGTAATTTCCACATATCATTATAACAAGTTCGAGTTTATAATCGCCAAAGGTTCTTAAAAATGAGATTTTTTTCGCGTCGAACCTACTATGGCGCGCCGCGTTCAAAAAAATCAACGCTTGGCTGAAATATCCTTTCTTAATGGAGGTTGCTCGTGGTGATTCGCCTTCGTCTCAAATCGTACGTCCAACCAGGAGGGCTTTTACGTCCGGCACGCCGATAAATTCAGTGAACATCGGCAGTCGTGCGGGCAGTGGCTCATGATTGAACGTTTCCAAGAAAAACAAAACATGTTACAATACGCCTCATGCTCGGGACTTAAGAGAGTATCAATAAATGCGCTACAGGAGGTGTGGTATGAGTCTGCCGACTTTCAAGGGCGGTATACACCCGTCGGACAGCAAGGCGCTGACGTCGGAGAAGGGGATCGAGATCCTGAGGCCCTCCGGCGAATTCGTGTATCCGATGTCGCAGCACATCGGGGCGCCCTGTTCCCCGACGGTAAAGAAGGGCGACAGGGTCCTGGTTGGCCAGAAGATCGGCGATGCGGAGGCGTTCGTGTCGGCCCCGATTCTTGCGTCCGTATCGGGAAAGGTTAAGGATATCGCAACGCGGATGACGATATCCGGCGCAATTGAACAGTGCGTGATAGTCGAGGGCGACGGCGAGTTCGAGAACGGGACGACCCTCGTCCCTCACGACGACTTCAGGTCGCTGGCGCCGAAGGAGTGCATCGGGATAGTCCGGGAGGCCGGAATAGTGGGCGCGGGCGGCGCGACGTTTCCGACCCATGTGAAGCTCTCCCCGCCGCCGGACAAGAGGATCAGGTGGATCATAGTGAACGGGGCGGAGTGCGAGCCGTTTCTCAACTGCGACAACAGGCTGATGTTGGAACATCCGGAGCCGGTCATCGGCGGGCTCGAAATTTGCATGCACATCTTTCCGGAGGCAAGCGGGATTATCGCGGTCGAGAGGAACAAGCCGGAGGCTATCGCCAGGCTGGAGGCGGAGCTGTCCGGGCGCGGAAGCAAGGCCAGCGTCATGCCTCACGCCGTGAAGTATCCCCAGGGCGCGGAGAAGATGCTCATCTACACCGTTACGGGACAGGAGATACCGCCCGGGGCGCTGCCCGCCGAGGTGGGCTGTCTCGTGATGAACGTCCGCACGCTCTATCACATCTGGCAGGCGATCACCAACGGCGTTCCGGTAACGGAGAGGATAGTCTCCGTGACGGGGGACGTGATAGCCGAACCCAAGAACATACAGGCCCCGCTCGGCACGTCCGTGCGCACTATGATCGACGCCGCCGGGGGATTCACGGAGGACCCTGCGAAGGTATTAGCCGGCGGGCCGATGATGGGAATATCCATGAGGTCGATAGACGTTCCGATAGTGAAGGGAACGTCCGGGATACTGGCGCTCTCGGCGGCATCGGCCAGGAAATTCACCGAGACGAACTGCATCCGCTGCGGAAGGTGCATCACCGCCTGCCCGATGGGCCTTCAGCCCTCGCTGCTCGACCGGGTCGTGAGGCTCCGCGAGTACGCGGAATTCGAGGCCTCGGGCGGGATGAACTGCATCGAGTGCGGCTGCTGCTCTTACATCTGCCCGGCGCGCCGCCACATCACCCAGGCCTGCAGGGACGGCAAGGCCGGGGTCATGGCCGCCCGCAGAAAATCTGCGTAGGCACAGGAAGAAAGGTGAAGGAACAGATGGACCATCTCCTCTCAGTTGCGAGCTCGCCCCATATAAGGTCCGAAATGGACACGCGGAGGATAATGGCGTGGGTGATAGCGGCGCTCGTTCCCGCCGGGGCGGCGGGCGCGTTCCTCCTGGGAACCCGCTCCCTGCTGGTAATGGCGGTGTGCGTGATATCGTGCGTTGCGTCGGAGGCAATCTGGCAGAAGGTCACAAGGCAGCCGGTCACGGTATCGGACCTGTCGGCCACGGTGACCGGGCTCCTGCTCGCATATAACGTCCCGCCGACCATACCGCTCTGGATGGCGGCTTGCGGCGGCGTGTTCTCGATGATAATAGTTAAGCACTTCTTCGGCGGCCTGGGCCAGAACATCGTGAACCCAGCCCTCGCGGGCCGGGCCATGATGCTCATCTGCTGGCCGGTGGCCATGACGACCTGGACCATGAATGGAATAAGCGGCGCGACCGTGGAGGGCACCAGCGGCGCAACCCCGCTCGCGATTTTGAAGGGAACGGAGGCGGCCGGCGCGCTGCCGGGCATAGCGGACGCGTTCATAGGCAACATCGGAGGCTGTATCGGGGAGACATCCGCCCTCGCCCTGCTGATAGGCGGGGGCGTCCTGCTGTATAAAGAGATAATTTCCTGGAGGATACCAGTCGTCTACATCGTGACGGTCGCAGTCATACAGGCTCTCCTCGGGCGGGCCGGCGGCCCGCTGCTAGAGATACTCACCGGCGGGCTCATGCTGGGCTCGATCTTCATGGCGACCGACTACGCCACGAGCCCTATGACTGCTAAGGGGCAGGTCATATTCGCGTTCGGGTGCGGGCTCGTCACATCCCTGATCAGGACGTTCGGCGGATACCCGGAGGGAGTGTCCTACTCCATACTCATAATGAACCTGACCGTTCCGATAATCGACAGGCTCACCATGCCCCGAATACTTGGGGAGGTGAAAAGTCATGGCTGAGGGCAGCGTGCAGACAGCTGGACCGTCGGGCGCGGAGAGCTTCAGGAAGATAGCCTCGCTTGGACTCATACTCTTCACCGTGACGGCGATAACCGGGCTCATACTCGGAGTCGTCTACGAGATAACGCTCGTTACCATAAGGCAGACGCAGGCAAGGCTCAAGACCGAGGCGCTGGCGGGCGCGCTGCCGGAGGCCGACGCATTTTCCCCGATCGACCTCGCGGAGGGGGCCGACCCCATGATCAGCGAGATCCAGGAGGCGAAGAGCGGCGGGACGACGGCGGGCTACTGCGTCACCGTCACGCCTCGCGGCTATGGCGGCCCCATAGAGATAGTGGTGGGCATCCCGAAGAGCGGCGGGGTCCGCGCGATCCGAATCCTGAACCAGTCGGAGACGCCCGGCCTTGGCGCGAAGGCCCCGGCGCCGGAGTTTTCGGGCCAGTTCGACAACAAGGAGACGGACCGGCTCGCCATCACGAAGACTCAGGCGTCCGCAGCCGGTGAAATTCAGGCGATATCGGGGGCCACAATAACGTCGTCGGCGGTAGTCAGCGGGGTGAACGCGGCTCTGGATTACTGGAACAGGGAACTAAAGGGAGGCGACTGAAGTGAACCCATTCAAGATAATCAAAAACGGGATAACGAACGAGAACCCGACGCTAGTGCAGTGCATAGGGCTCTGCCCGACGCTCGCGGTATCGACCAGCGCCGTGAACGGCGTCGGCATGGGAATAGCAGCGACGGCGGTCCTGATAGGCTCCAACCTGGCTGTGTCGGCGATTCGCAGGTTCGTGCCGGACGAGATACGCATCCCCATATTCATAGTGGTGATAGCGGGCTTCGTAACGGTCGTCCAGCTCCTGATATCGGGCTTTGCCCCGGCGCTCGACAAGTCCCTGGGCATATTCATACCGCTCATAGTCGTGAACTGCATAATATTGGCCCGGGCTGAGGCGTTCGCCTTCAAGAACGGAGTAGTCGAGTCGTTCTTCGACGGGATCGGGATGGGACTGGGGTTCACGATAGCCCTGACCGCCATAGGCGCGGTCCGCGAGCTCCTGGGCAACGGCTCGCTCTTCGACATAGCGGTGACTCCGGCGGGTTTCGAGCCGGCATTGCTAGTCATCCTGTCCCCAGGAGGCTTCATAACCCTGGGCATCTTCATGGGCGTCTTCCGGTTCTACCAAAACTGGTCGGCGGAGAGAAGGGGCGAGGAGCTGCCCGACCTGGCCTCGGGCGGCTGCGCCGCCTGCGGCAGCGCCGCTGTCTGCGGCATACGGAACGTCGAGCCACCGGAGGCAAAAGACGCTGAGAGCAAAGTCCCGGCGCAGGGCGGAGGCGGCAAGTCATGAGCCTCGTCATGCTGTTCATCGGCTCAATATTCGTGAACAACATCATCTTAGCGAGGTTCCTCGGCTGCTGCCCGTTCTTGGGCGTCTCGACGAAGACGGAGACGGCGAAGGGCATGGGAGTGGCGGTCATATTCGTGCTGGTCATGGCGGCGATCATGACGTGGCTCGCCTACCACCTCGTCCTGGTCCCGCTTGGGCTCGAATATCTCTACACCCTGTCGTTCATACTCATCATAGCGGCGCTCGTCCAGTTCGTGGAGCTGGTCTTGAAGAAGATAAACCCGCTTCTCTACAAGTCGCTAGGGATCTTCCTGCCCCTGATTACGACGAACTGCGCCGTGCTGGGCGTGGCGGTCATCAACATGAACGAGAAGTACACCCTCGTAGAGTCGATAGTAAACGCCCTCGGCTCGTCCGCGGGATTTCTCCT
>JAISRP010000078.1 GCA_031273585.1 Synergistaceae bacterium | reverse complement strand
ACATCATGGCGCTCGCGCGGAACATCAGCGACAAAAACCTGACGGAACGGGTTCCGGTCGGGAATGAACGGGACGAACACGCCGAGCTCTCACTGACCCTGAACCGGATGCTGGACAGGCTGCAGTTCTCCTTCGCGAGACAGAAGGAGTTTCTGTTCGACACGTCGCACGAGCTCAAAACCCCGCTGACCACGATCCGAATGGCGGTCGAGGAGATGAACGCGGACTACGGACCTCTCCTGCCGGAGGAGGCTCGCGAGGGCATGGCCCGCATGGAGAGTCAGGTCATTCGCATGGAACGGCTGGTCAAGGACCTGCTCAGCCTCTCCGCCCTCGAGGCTCTGCGGAACGTCAAGAGGAATCCGGTCAGGATTGACGCGTTATTGTCCTCGTTAATAGACGAGTACCGCTTTTTGGCGGACGCGGAGAACATCCGGGTGGAGACGGAGATCCAGGAGGGTTTGGCCCTGCTCGGCGACGAGGAAAAATTGAGGCGCGCCCTCTCAAACGCGATGGACAACGCGATCAAGTACAACGAGGAGCAGGCCGGCCGGCGCCTGATAACGGTGCGCGCATACGAATCGTCTGAGGTATTGACAATTATCGTGAGCAACACCGGCACGGCGATGTCGTCGGAGGAGTCGCGGAAGATCTTCGACCAGTTCTACCGCGCCCCAAAGTCCAAATCCCCGCGGAGGGGAGGTTCGGGGCTGGGGCTCACAATCGTTAAAAAAACCGTGGAGCTTCACCAGGGAGAAGCCCGCTTCGAGAGCGCCGCGACCGGATCCCGGAACATGAATAGCCTGATCCTCTCGTTCCCCAGCACGCTCATGAACACGTTCATGTAATGGCGTCCGCGCAATATTTTCGATTGACGATAACGGACAGTATGTTAAACGCTCGAAGACGTACAAGGATACGCAACGGACAAATCGAAGGAGTGATTTTTGTGAAGAGGAAAATCTTTTTTTTACTGCTGCTCTGCGCGATCTGTACTGTTTGCCTCTCCCCCCAAACCGGGCGGGCAAACGATGAGGAGTCCAAGAGTGAGGATAAAGGTGAAATCGAGGAAAAACCGTTTTTCCTATCCCCAAACCTGGGTTGGTTCTTCCCCAGCAGCGGAAAGGTAAAGGACGCCTTCGGCGATTCGTGGGGAGGGCTTGGCGTGGGCATCAACCCGGATGCGTTCAGGAGCAAGAAGAGGGCTCCGGAGACGAAAGGCGCGCGCATCTCGCCCTACTTCGGCTACTTCAACACTGAACACGGGGACAACGAGGCGCATATCATCCCAATCGGTATCGAAGTTCGCTGGACTCTCAAGGAATGGGATAACGTCAAAACGTACCTCGGGCTCGGATTGGCCGGATACGCTGTCAAGTTCGAGGACCTGGCGAATGGCATCGACACCGGCTGGGAGGCCGCCGGCGGCGGAAGGATCATGCTTCAGGCCGATATCTCGCGATGGCTGACGCTCGAAGCCTCGTACAACGCGATCAACTCCGTCGAAGGATACAACTTCGGAGGTTTTTCCATCGGCGCCGAGTTCAAGATATATTTCTAGGGCAGACACGTGAGCTTCAAGCGCGCCTCCGTGAATTTCTTGACTAAATTATCGCGCCCGGGCGCGGCCGCTCACTGCCTGGCGGCGTTTCTCCGCTTTTTATTCAGGCTCGCGCCGGTCCGCAGGAAAGTTGCATCCCGGAACCTCGAGATAATCCTGCCCGGGAAAACTCGCCGCGAAAGACGCCGCATACTGCGGGGAACCTACGATCATCTGGTCTGGCTCGGAATAGAGTTCATGGCGCTTCGACGCAATCCGCGCGATGTGCTCGAATGGGTCGAGGCGGAAAACCCGGAGGCGCTCGACGACAACGCTGGCGGCATCCTGCTGGCGTGTCACGTCGGCAACTGGGAACTCGCCGCGGCGTGGATCGCGCAGAGCGGGCATAAAATAACGGTGATATCGCGCGATTTCAAGAAGCCGGGGGAGCTCGGCATCATAGAGGATATCAGACTCGGCGCGGGAGTGAAATTATTGACGACGCCATCGCGCATGACGAAGGCGGTCTCAATCCTCCGCAGGAACGAATTTCTGGCGATAACGCCCGACCAATACGGCGGCAGCGACGGAGCGAACGTCCCACTGTTCGGGCTCGAGACGTCGACGGTCCAGGGCCCGGCCGTGTTCGCCTATCTCACGAAAAAACCGATAATCCCCGTCTTCACCCACCGGGTCGCCCCCTTCAGACATGTGGTCAGGTTCGGTTCCCCAATCGAGTGGGATGATACGGGCAGCAGGAATAAGACGATATACGGGATAACGCGAACGGTGAACGAGACCGTCGAACAAATCATCCTGGAAGCGCCGGATCAGTGGCTAGCGCAGCACAGAAGATTCAGAGGACATTACTGATCCGGGAACTAGCGCGCAGATCGAATCACAGGCGAAGTATTCAATCGGCTATAAAATCCACGTCTTCAGCCGGGGGCCGGGGGACTGGTCCCCCGGCGGGCGTGGGCGGCGCCCAGGGTCCTCATCCCGTGTTTTCTGCGTCGCCAATATCATTTGCAATTATCAGGGGCACAGAATATAATGATTTTATAGGGAAGGTCTGATTTAACGTCGGCGACCTGAAGGTTAAAGATTGAAACTTTGACCGGCGCCCGGATAAATGCACCCCCCGGCCGCGCCGGGAGCACATGACTGTTTGGAGGGCTCGATGTATGTTTGAATCTCTGGTTTCTCACAGAACGAAGATATCTCAGTTGTTGGGCGTCATCTTCATCGTGGCATTCATGTTTTCCGACAGGAAGTTGGAGTACCTGGCCCCAGTCGTCACGGATCTGATGATCACTGCCGGCTGCTTTCTGATCGGGTGCGCCACGGTCGGCAGATTGTGGTGCGCTCAGTATATCGCGGGCTATAAGAGCGACACCTTAGTCACAACCGGGCCCTACTCCATCTGCCGCAACCCTCTGTACTTTTTCAGTCTGCTGGGAGGAATAGGCGTCGGCCTCTGCACGGAGTCCCTGACGTTCGCGGCTGTGATCGTCCTCGTATTTGCAGTCATATATCCGATAACCATCAGCACGGAGGAGCGAAGGCTGTCGAGCGCCTTCGGGGAGGCGTACGACAGTTATGCCGCGTCCACGCCGAGATTTCTGCCCGACGTGTCCAAGTTCCATGAACCCGCTGAATACATGGTCAACACAAAGGCATACAGGAGGGAGATAGGCGATGCCGCCTTTTTTGTCTGGGTGGTGGGGCTCTTTGAGATCATAGAGGTATTCATTAAATTGAACATTCTCCCGACGTACCTGTCCATATATTGAAATTGAACGGCTATAACTGCTAAGGGCCCGCCTCACGAGGGCGCGAGCGGCGATGCGGGCATTTGCAGTTCTCTATCAATTATCTCGAGCAGGTCGTCCAACTCCGGCACGCCCTCGTAAATTTTTTTCCTCTCCAGCACCCAGACTGGCTTTGCGGGGGAGATGTCGTACCGGAAGCAGTCCAGGGTGGTCAGTATGCTCCAAGGGTTTTTGACCGATATGTCGACGTTTGGGCCGTAACGCTCTTTGATGGCGCGGATCAGCGCCCTTACCTTCGCGGCGTCTCCAACGTGATCCGGCAGGGGGTCGCGCTCGGTTCCGCGGTGTGAGCGGCACCAGCCGCATCCCGGCATACAGGCCTCGCCCTGCAGGAATATCTTCAGCTTGGCCGGCATGATGCGCCCCTACGAATCCGCGCCCGTCACCCAGAGCACGCCGCCGTCCGCCTCGAAATCCGCGTCAGGTCCGGCATCCCCGTCGCCGCCGGCCGTTCCGAGCGTCTGGATCAGGAATATGAGCGTAGCTGCCCCGCCTATGACCGCGTGGGCGATCTCCCACTCCCGCGCCGTCATTTTTGCTCCGTGCGCCCGGCGCTGGGATCGCCTGCGACGCCGCTTGACGCCGGGCCCGCGTTTGGCGCGCCCCCGGCGGGCGGGTCGTTAGAGCCCAGGATGCAGGGACCGACGACGCCGGTCATCCGCAGGAGGTCCTGAATCGGCGGCAGGCTCGTCGCGTAGTCCCGGACGAGGTTCGATATCGCGTTGCCGCCCGCGTGCCCGTTGTCCCACACCGTGACCTTGTCCACGCCGCCTTCTGGTCCAGCGCCTTGATGTATCCCGACTCGTCGTCTATGTCCTTGATATTGACGTTTATGACCCTCAGCCCGACCTTGGCCAGCTCGACCTCCACCGACTCCATGACCGCGCTCTGGAACTTCTCCCTGTCCTTGTTTATCTCCTCTATGTTCATGGTGGCGATCGTCGCGCGGAACTGGCCGAAGACGATGTCCAGGGCGACCTGCCTGATGGCGGTGTGGTTCAGCTCGAGCAGGCGCTCGGCCGCGTTCTTCATCACGACGGGCTCCGTGCTTATCCCAACGGTGAAGGTGGACGGGGCGGAAATCCTGATGTTCTCCTTGGAGAGCGCCCCCTGCAGGGGTATCTCTATCGATATCGGAGTCAGATCGAGGTACGAGTAATCCTGAAGCAGAGGCCAGACGAACGCGGCCCCGCCGTGGATGCACCTGGCGGAACCCTCGCCGGTTTTTCCGAATATGACCAGTATCTTGTCCGATGGACAGCGCCTGTAGCGCCTGATCAGCGAGATGAATGAGAGAAAGATGAAGAAGACGAGCACGCCCAAAAAAACTAAGCCCTGGAACATGACATCACCACCGCGTTTATTATATCACGTCCCCGGCGTCTGCTTTATCCCGGCCAGTTCGAGCGTGTTTTTCATGAGCATCACGATAGTCATCGGGCCGACTCCGCCTGGAACAGGCGTTATCCACGATGCTTTCTGCGACGCGGACTCGAACTCGACGTCCCCGGCTAATTTTCCGCCGACCCTGTTTATGCCCACATCTATGACTATCGCGCCCTGTTTTATCATATCCCCGGTGACGAAGTTGGGTCTTCCTACAGCGGCCACTACGATATCGCCCCCCCGGACGGCTGACGGCAGGTCCTTCGTCCGGCTGTGACAGATCGTCAGAGTGCAGTGCCTGGAGAGGAGCATCGCGGATATCGGCTTGCCCACTATGTTGCTGCGCCCGATTACGACGGCGTTCAGTCCCTTCAGCTCGATGCCGGTCGAGTCCAGCAGCGCCATTATTCCCTTTGGAGTGCAAGGTTCGACCGCTCTTCCCCCGGTCCAGAGCCTGCCGACGTTGACAGCGTGAAAACCGTCCACGTCCTTCTCAGGGTGAATCGCAGAGATAACCGCGTCGGCGTCAAATCCCTCAGGCAGGGGAAGCTGCACCAGAATCCCGTGTACCCGCGGATCGCAGTTGAGATCCTCTATCAGGGCGAGCAGTTCGGGCTGAGTCGTCCCGGCCGGCAGTTTGTGAACGAACGAATTGATTCCCACCTCGACGCTCGCCTTCTCCTTCTGTCCGACGTACACCTTAGATGCCGGGTCCTCTCCGACGAGGACCACTGCCAGCCCCGGCCGGCCGCCCTCCGGCAGCTTAGAGATCCGTGCCTTCAACCCCTCCTTGATGACCGATGCCGCTTTTTTTCCGTCCAATATCTTTGCCTGCACTGTGTCCAAAACCCCTCTCGTCGTTTTATATATTTTGACATGTTATGTCGCGAGAGGTTGCATGTCAATGTCGGGATATCGGCCCCAATCCGCAAGCCGGGGACCGTGGGCGCCGCCCCCGCCCGCCGGGGGACCAGTCCCCCGGGCCCCCGTTTCGTTATTTTGTTTTCACCCGCAGGGTGAAAACAAAATAACGTGAATGGGAGCTTGTGAGCAGTATCACTGGCGGGGTTTGGGCGCGTCATTTTTTATGCCGTTTGCGGCGCGGCCTCGGTCATGATTTTTAATATTTACCCTTTAGGGCCCTGGCGTTAAATCGGTTTTTTATTAAACGTCGGTCAGGGCCATGTGTAGTTGGCCCATATCC
>JAISRP010000046.1 GCA_031273585.1 Synergistaceae bacterium | reverse complement strand
TGCCCGATGCGCTCGTACCTGTCCGGGGGAAAATTAAGGAGCGCAAACCTCCGCTCCGAGCCCTCGTCCGGCACGAAAAAAAAATTTACGAACCTTCCCCAGCGCGGGCGCGAGGAGTACGCCCAGAGTGGGGCGCCGATGCGCTTCGAGAGGTACGCTGAGAAGAATAAGTCCCCCCCCAGGTGAAGGAGCAGCCGCTTCGCCCGATCGGTCCCGGCGTCGGCGTCGAGCAGTTCGCCGAGTCCGCCTATCCGCACGCAGCGATCCGCGCCCGACTCGGCCCCCAGGGATATCTCCTCGCCGCTCGCATACTGACAGGGCAGTATCACGAGCGTAATCCTGCAGCTCCACACCCGCGACCTTATCTCGCGCACGACCGGGACCACCCGGCCCGCTATCTCCCCGGGCGAGTTGGCGGTGATAAAGAGATCCAGAGACGGGCTCTTCTTCCCCGGAGTCATACGGCAGGCCTCTCTTAGCCGGGGGACATCATCGCGGCCAGAAGGGGTTGAGCCGTCTCTCGTCGCCTATGGTGGTCGACGGGCCGTGTCCGGGGTATACGGCAAGCGAATCGTTGAAACCCTCCAGCTTCCTGAGGGATTCGATGAGGACGCCCTCATCCCCTCCTGGAAGGTCGGACCTTCCGATGCTGCGCGCAAAGAGGGTGTCGCCAGATATGAGAAGCTCGCTGCCTCCCTCCGTGACGTAAAAGCAACACCCCCCCCTGGTGTGCCCAGGGGTGTGGATCACCCGGATGTTCAAGCCGCCGTACGATATTACATCCCCGTCGTTCAGCAGGCGGTCGGCCTTAGCGAACGACACAGGCAACCCCATGTCCTCGGACATGTTTACATACGCGCTCGTCAGACAGTCCGAATCCCCGGTGTGAATGGCGACCCCGTCCGAGGCGTCTCCGCGTAGCTCGCCCACTCCGAAAATATGGTCTCCGTGCCCGTGAGTGAGCATGACCAGCCTCAGCCTCAGTCCGCCCTTCCGCAGATACTCCCTGACCTCGTCCACAGGGCCTCCCGGATCTACGGCGACCGCGTCGCCGTCCCCGCTTGAGATGACATAGCAGTTTGTCCAGAGCGGGCCCAGAGGGAAACGTTTGATCTTCATAAAATTACCTCCCGTGCATCGTTTCGTTATATAAGGATACGAGGACTCAGCTGTCCAGAATTATCGTGACGGGACCGTCATTTATAATTTCGACCGTCATCCGCGCCCCGAACACCCCTCGGCCCACGACAATCCCCATGTCAGTCAGGATTTGTATGAAGCGTTCGTAAAGAGCGTTCGCCATATCCGGGGGTGCAGCTCCTGCGTACGAGGGCCTGCGCCCCCTCCTGCAATCGGCGTAGAGGGTGAACTGCGACACGACGAGCGCCCCTCCCCCTACGTCCAGAAGCGACCTGTTCATCACGCCGCCCTCGTCGTCGAATATGCGCAGGTTGGCCGCCTTCTCCGCCAGGGCTGCGGCGTCCCGCTCCGTGTCCCCTGGGGCCACTCCAAGCAGAATGCAGAGTCCGCTGCCGACGCTGCCCGTTACCGACCCATCCACCTTTACGGAGGCGGCGGAGACCCTTTGGATGACGAGCCTCATTTCATCAGCCCCTCGTTATCTCCATCATGCCCTTTATGGAGTTTATCCTGGCTATTATACGATACAGATGCTCCAGGTCCCACACCTGCAGCTCTATTACAAATCTTGTCCTCGTGCCGTTCACCACGTTTCCCCTTATGTTGACTATCAGGCCGTCCGTCTGGCTTATTGCCTGTCCGACGTCGGCGAACACGCCGACCCTGTCGCCAGCCTCGACCTTTATCCTGGCGGTGTACCGTATATCCCGCTTCCTGCCCCACTTCACGCGAATCCTCTTGTCCTCGGGGGTGCGCTCCAGGTTTGCGCAGTCGCTCCTGTGAATGGTTATGCCCCTGCTCTGAGTGACGCTGCCCACTATCTTGTCCCCCGGAACCGGGCAGCAGCACATTGCTAAGTTCACGAGAACTCCGTCCGCCCCCTCGACGATTACGGCGGAGTCGACCTCCTTCGCGGTCTTCACTGGCTGCTGCTTCGCCTGGGCGTTCTGGCCGGCCCTGTCCTTCTGCCTCTGATTTTCTATGCGCGACATGACCCCGCCGGGGGTCTGATGCGCGTTGCCTATGGAGACCAGCAGATCCTCCACGCCGGAGTAGCCCAGGTCGTTGGAGACCTGGCTCAGCAGGTGGGTGAACGAGTCCACCGTGCGGCCCTCGCCGGGGAATCTCCGCTGAATCTCGCGGTCCAGAAGGTCCCTGCCGCGCTCTATCCTGTCCTCGCGGTCCGCCCGGTCGATCTGCCGGAAGTACGAGCGGATTTTGTTGCGGGTTCTGTTGGACTTGGCGATCTTCAGCCAGTCTCTCGACGGCTTGCCCTGCGGTGACGTCAGGATGCGGACGATATCGCCGTTCTGCATCGTGTAGTCCATCGGCACTATCCGGCCGTTCACCATCGCCCCCACGCACTTGTGCCCGACCTCCGTGTGCACGGAGTAGGCGAAATCGATGGGCGTCGAGCCGTTTGGCATCGAGATTACCTTGCCCTGAGGCGTGAAGACGAAGACCTCGGTCGAGAGGACGTCGGTCTTGATGTGTTCCAGAAAATCCGACGGCTCCGACGACTCGCCCTGAGCCTCCAGCGCCTTGCGGATCCACGCGAGCTTGACGTCCATGTCGCTCGCCCTGCTCCTCTTTTCTTTGTACTGCCAGTGCGCCGCTATGCCGTACTCGGCCAGGCGGTGCATCTCCCACGTCCTGATCTGAACCTCGAGAGGCTCGCCCTCGGGGCCGACGACCGTCGAGTGCAGGGACTGATACATGTTGCCCTTTGGGTTCGCTATGTAGTCGTCGAACTGTCCAGGTATCGGCTTCCAGAGAGTGTGGACGATGCCAAGCACCTGATAGCACTCGGCCAGGCTGCTCACTATAACCCGCAGCGCCATGAGGTCGTAAATCTGATCCAACGCCAGGTTCTTGCGCTTCATCTTCTCGTAGATGCTGTAGTAATGCTTCATGCGACCGTTCGTCTGGGCAGTTACGCTATCCTGCCTCAGCCGGTCGCTCAGGGCCTCCATTGCCTTCTTGATGGTGCTCTCGCTCTCGGGCATCCTCTTGCGTACCCGCCTCTTTATGTCGTAGTACATCTCCGGGTCGAGGACGCGAAAGGAGAGGTCCTCGAGCTCGCGCTTTATGTGATAGATGCCGAGCCGGTGCGCGAGCGGCGCATATATCTCCATAGTCTCGGTGGCTATCGAGATCTGCTTCTCCCTTCTGTGGCCGGTTATGGTGCTCATGTTGTGCATCCGGTCGGCCAGCTTTATCAGGACGACGCGGATGTCCTTGGCCATGACGAGGAACATCTTTCTCAGGTTCTCCGCCTGATAATCCGCAAGGTTTTTGAACGATAGCTTGCCGAGCTTGGTGACGCCGTCCACCAGCGTCATGACTTCCTCGCCGAACATGCGGCCGAGGTCATCCTGGGTTATCTCTGTGTCCTCTATGACGTCGTGGAGGAGGGCCGCTATTAGGGTCTGGATGTCGAGCTGCATGTCGGAGAGAACCGACGCCGCGCCGAGCGTGTGTATTATGTATGGGTCGCCGTTGTACCTGTGCTGGGTTGAATGGGCGTTTGCCGCGTAGACGAACGAGTCCCCGAGCTGCATCAGGTCGTCCTTCTGCAGATACCTGGAGGCTCGCGACCAGAGCTCCTGCCAGGCTATCCTCACGCTGACGACCCTCTGCTCCTCCGATATCCTTCCGATGTAGCTCTCCATGAGGGCGCGCATCGCGCGATCCGCGCCGACCTTCACTGCGGGCGCCACGGCAGGGATCCTCTGCGGATTGCCTGCCTCCGCGTCCGTCCCCCTCGCCCCGGCGCTGTCCACGGCTTTTTCCTCCATCATGGCCCGTCTTACGCTTCGCTTACCACTATTTTCTCCAGCACAAGCTGCAGGCTCTCGAGGTCGCGCCACAGGTTTATCCGCGGCCTGTAGACCCAGCCGGACGGATTACAGTTTGAATGAAGCAGGTGATCTCCGCGGAAGCCCAGCAGCTCGCGCCCCTCCACGAACACCTTCACGTGGTTGCCCTTTCTCCCGAGGGGTTCGACGCACACCGCGCCCCTGTGGGAGCAGAAGAGCCTGGGATGCGGGTTTCCTATGCCGAAGGGTCCCAGCCGCTCCGCGTCCCTCCACGCGTCTATGTCCAGGTCGGCGGGGGACCAGTGCAGTATCTCCTCCTTCTCCGCGTGAGTCCCGGTATTCGCGAGTATTGCCTCGAGCATGTCGCGCACCTTTGCCCAGTTGTTCACGTTCACGCTGAAGCCGGCTGCCATCCTGTGCCCGCCCCAACTGACGAGCTCGTCCGATATCGACGAGAGGATGGCCTCGGCGTCCACGCCCTGCGGCACCCTGAGCGTCCCCCTTATGAGCGGGGTCTGAGCCGGGGCCGCGAGCACTATAGGGGCATCCCTCATCGCGCAGACGTGACTCGCGACGCTGCTCAGGACGCCGGCCGGCCAGTCCTCGCCGAACAGCACGTGGTTGAACCTGGAGTCGCCGGCGATGCCCTGCTCCACGTCGCTTATTATCTTGGTCGACATGTCGCGGCGTCTTCTGTTGAGGTCTATGAGGGTCTGAGCATGGTCGTCGATGTCCTGGCTCGGAAAGAATATCTTCATGGAGAGGTCGGCCAGCTCCAGCCTGCCGGCGGCGTTGAGACAGGGTATGATCCTCATGGAGAGAGCGTCGCTGTCGAGCGACGCGACGTCCAGCCCCATGCCCCTCATGAGGGCCATGAGGCCGCACCGTGGGTTGGTCCTCATCTCGTTTATGCCCTCCCTCACGATGGCCCTGTTGACCGGGGACGACATGGGCACGCAGTCCGCTATGGTGGCGAGGGCCACCACATCCAGGTTATGAGTCAGCCATTCCCGCGGGGCGAGCTCGTTCCTCCACGCCCAGCTCCACACGACGCCCGTCGCGCACAGCTGACGCCCGAGGTCGTTCCCGTCGATGTGGGGATTTATGAGGGCGTCGCTCGTCGCGAGCTCGCCCCGGGCCAGGTGGTGGTCGAAGATTATAACGGGAATGCCGTAGGAGCGGGCCATCTCGGCCGCGTCGACGTTCTGCGTGCCGCAGTCCACAACGACGAGTATGTCGCAGGGACAGCCGGACTTCGCTATAGTCTTGACGACGTTGGGGTGAAAACCGTAGCCCTGGTTGTACCTGTGGGGGATGTAGTAGCGCACCCTGGCGCCCTTTCGCAGGGCGAGCTCCATCACGAACGTCGTGGAGGCGATGCCGTCCACGTCATAGTCGCCGTAGACGACGACGTTGCTCCCCTCGCCGATTCCGGACCACAGGTCGCGGGCCTTCTCCGAGGCATCGCCGAGGTCCACCATCGACATCCAGTAGTCGAGATCGGGGGATATCCATCTCCTGCGATCCTCGCGGGCGGATACGCAGTCCACTCCCCTCATCCGGAGCAGAGACGCCGCAAACTGGGAGCACTCGAACTCCTGTGCGATGCGCCCTATGCTGTCGTCGGGCTCCCAAACGCGCAGATGTTCCTCAGAACAGGAGGGTATCACTCGCTTTCCGTTCCCTTCTGTTCTTCATCCGTCTCGCGTTCAAAGGGGTCGGAGACGGGCGCGGCCTCCCTCTCGTGAACGGTCTGGACGCGCTCCTCATGCTCCCGCGGCGTCATCGCTATGGCGGAGAGCAGTGATTTTTTCTCCTCCTCCAGCTCCGATATTCTCCTATCCTTTTCCCTGACGGTCCTCCTGTTGCTGCGGTACGACTCCACGCTGCCGTACACGGAAAACAGCCACATGAGGAGCACGCCGCCGGAGAAGAGGATCGCCTCCCATATTCCCTGGCGGAACGTCCAGGCGGCAAAAAAACGAACCGTGATCTCCTCGGAGTTCTGAACCGCATATATCGCCGACAGCAGAATCGAAACGGCTATAGCGAGTATATAAGCTTTCATGTGTTGCTCCCCTCTTCGATTTATTTCGGTGATTATAGCATAAGCGCCGGATAAAGACGAACCTCGCGGCATCCTGCGCGGGGCAAACGCATCAAAACATTGACTAATGCTGCAAAGAGCCCAGAAGCGTTTATAACGGTACATCATAACCGTGGAGGGCGATTGAATGGCATTTCAGAAGGCAAGTATAGCCGATTGAATAAACCGCGTCCTGACTTTGACACTTGTGTGGAGCAAAAGGCTATGTGAAGTGTTGAAAACACCGAACATTCAGCCATATGGAAAAGGAATTATTTTGTTATGCTATGTTGATGTCTCTCAGGAATTTGTTAAACACCTCCTGCCTGGGATAAATATCATAAAAACTTGTCCCAAATGTCTCCTGGATGAGTCCGTAATCCAACGCGATCTCGTCCTCGCCTGAAAATTCCAACGTCTCAACTATTTT
>JAISRP010000022.1 GCA_031273585.1 Synergistaceae bacterium | reverse complement strand
GTCCTCCAGAAGGGAAATCACGGGATTCCTCCCCCAGCAAAAATCTGAGGAGGAGTCCTCCCTCGAAAAATTTTCATCCCGGTCCGCGCGGTCCCTGCGGTTTTCCAGGCGAGGCGCCTCCGGCTTTGCGCGCCCGCCCGAATGAGCGCCGATGCGCCGCCTGGGTCTTGGGGCTTCGGTCTCGCCGCGCCCGCCTGGGACGGCGCGCCTCCCTCTCCGCCCGCCGGACCCGCCGGTCTCCTTGCCTCCCCTGGCCCCGCCGGAAAAATTTTTTTTCATCCTGCCTTCCTCCTCCCCGCGCCCTCACGTCTGTGCGCGGCCTCCTCAAGCTCCTTTAAATATTCGTTCAGGTAGACGCCGGTGTATCCCTTTGACCTCGCGACCTGCTCAGGGGCGCCGTGCGCCACAACCCTTCCCCCTCGTATCCCGCCCTCGGGGCCGAGGTCTATCAGGTAGTCGGAGGACATCAGCACGTCGAGGTTGTGCTCTATCAGCAGGACCGAGTTACCCTGATCGACGAGCTTGTGGAGGAGTATCAGCAATTTTTTCACATCGGTGTAATGCAGGCCCGTCGTCGGCTCGTCGAGCAGGTACAGCACGCTCCCTCGGAATCGCTTCCCCAGCTCGGTCGCCAGCTTCACCCTCTGGGCCTCGCCGCCCGAGAGCGTCGTGGCCGGCTGACCGAGCCTTATGTAGCCGAGCCCTGCCTCCTGGATCACCCCGAGGCGCGACGATATCCTCGGTATGTCGCGGAAGTGCAGGACCGCCTCGTCTACCGTGAGGTCAAGTACGTCCGCGACCGAGAGCCCCTTGTAGGTTACCTCCAGCGTCTCCCTGTTGTAACGCTTTCCACGGCATACGTCGCAGCTGACGTAGACGTCCGGCAGAAACAGCATTGAGACCTTCGTGACGCCGTCGCCGGAGCAGGCCTCGCAGCGCCCGCCCTTCACGTTGAAGCTGAAGCGCCCCGGCGCGTAACCTCGCAGCTTCGACTCCGGCAGGGTGGCGAAGAACTCCCTTATCGGGGTGAAGACCCCCGTGTAAGTGGCCGGGTTCGAGCGAGGCGTCCGGCCAATGGGGCTCTGGTCGACGAGCACGACGTTGCGGAGCCCGTCCGTCCCCGTGATGGCGCCGAACTTCCCCGGCCTGTCCCTGTACTCGCTGTCGAGTTTCATCCTGAGCCCCTTGTACAGTATCTCGTAAAGAAATGTGCTCTTGCCCGAACCGGACAACCCGCACATCGACGCGAGCACCCCCTTGGGCACAGATATATCCACGTTCTTCAGGTTGTTCTCGCGGCACCCTGTGACCTTGATCCATCCCTCGGGGCTGCGTCTGCCATCCTGCGCCTTTATTATGCCGGTTACCTCGCCCCTCAGAAACGCGCCCGAGAGGGAGTCCGACGCCTCTATCTCCTCCGGCTCCCCCTGGATCACCACGTGCCCGCCGGACTCGCCGGCGCCGGGCCCAAGCTCCAGCACGTAGTCCGCGGCCTTGAGCGCGTCCCTGTCGTGCTCGACTACGATCACGGTGTTGCCTATGCTGCGGATCGCGCCAAGCGTGTCGAGGAGCCTGTTCGTGTCCTTCGGGTGCAGCCCTATAGTGGGTTCGTCCAGGACGTAGAGGACCCCGGTCAGCTTGGAGCCTATCTGGGTTGCGAGCCGTATCCTCTGGCTCTCCCCGCCGGAAAGCGTGTCGGCGCGGCGGTCCAGCGACAGATAGCCCGCCCCCACATCGACCAGGAACGACAGCCTCTTTTGAACCTCCGACATCGCAAGCCCAACTATCCTCTGCTGGTTCAAAGAGAGCACGAGGGATTCCAGCGCCGGCATCAGGTCCTCGACCGGCATGGACGTGAGCTCCGCTATGTTGTACCTGCCGAGCTTCACCGCCAGAGCCTCCGGCTTCAGCCTCCTGCCGCCGCACGCCGCGCAGACGTCGTCGACCCGGTAGCGGATCATCTCATCCCGCCAGTTCTCCGACTCGGTCTCATCGAAGCGGCGGGTTAGCCAGGGTATCAGCCCCTCGTAGTGCCCCTGGTACTCGCTCTCCCCAAATTTGTCAACGAAGGTCAGGGTGATCTTCTCGTCCGATCCGTAGAGCAATATCCGCCTCGCGTCCTCCGGCAGGTCGTCGAACGGGATCCCGAGATCCCAGCCGTGTCTGTCCGCCATGATCTGCGCGCGGGCTGTCATGTATTTGTAGCTCCTCCACGGCAGAAACGCGCCGTCCCGGACGGACAGGCTCCCCACGACGGCTAAGTCCGGCGAGAAGTGCTGGTGCACCCCTATGCCTGAGCAGGCCGGGCAGGCCCCGGACGGGTTGTTGAACGAGAACAGCCTCGGCTCGATCTCCGGCAGGCTCGCCTGGCAGTCGGGGCAGATATACTTCTCAGTCAGCTCGAGGTCGCCCGACCCCTCCGAGTGAATCAGCACGAAGCCCTCCGAGAGGCGGAGCGCCGTCTCCACGGCCTCCGTTATCCGGGCCTTTCCCTCCTCCTTCACCTTCAGGCGGTCGATCACAGCGTCTATGGAGTGCCGCCTCTTCCTGTCGAGGGGAATATCCTCCTCAAGCCAGTACGTGACGCCGTCTATGCGAGCCCTCAGATAACCCTGGGAGCGCATCTGCTGGAGAAGGTTCCTGTACTCGCCCTTCTTGCTGCGCACCAGAGGCGACATGATCTCGATCGGACGGCCGTCGTACTCGCGGAAGACCCTGTCGACTATCTCGTCCAGGCTGTGCCTCAGGACTGGCTTGCCGCAGGACGGGCAGTGGGGCGTCCCCGCCCTGCCGTAGAGCAGGCGCAGGTAGTCGTATATCTCCGTGACCGTGCCTACGGTCGAGCGCGGGTTGTGGCTCGCCCCTTTCTGCTCTATGGATATGGCGGGGGAGAGCCCCGATATGTCGTCGACGTCCGGCTTGTCCTGCATCCCAAGAAACTGTCTCGCGTATGACGACAGCGACTCGACGTACCTGCGCTGCCCCTCGGCGTATATGGTGTCGAACGCGAGGGACGACTTGCCGGAGCCGGACGGGCCGGTCAGCAGTACGAGTTTATTTTTTGGCAGCTCGACGCTTATGTCTTTTAAATTGTGCTGACGAGCGCCGCTTATTTTTATCCATTCCGACACCGGATAGTCCTCCCTTGTCATCTGCAGATCCTCTGATGCTGTTTATCGTGTCCCTCAGCTCCGCCGCCCGCTCGAAGTCCAGCCGCTCGACCGCCTCCCACATGCGGCGTTCCAGGTCCTTCACGTTCCACCTGGCGGCCATCTGGTTCGGCGGCTCCTCTCCGTCCGCAGTCACGGTAATGGGGCCTCCATCCGGACCGTCCAGCAGCTCCGCTGGGAGGAGGTCCTTTATCGCCTTGCGGATGGTCTGAGGGATTATACCGTGCTCCTCGTTGTACTTTATCTGCGCCGTGCGGCGGCGCATCGTCTCGCGGATGGCCATGTCGATGCTGTCGGTCATCCTGTCCGCGTAAAGTATAACCCTTCCCGCCTCGTTTCTCGCGGCTCGACCTATCATCTGTATGAGCGACCTGTAGGACCGCAGGTAGCCCTCCCTGTCCGCCTCCGTTATCGCCACCAGCGAGACCTCCGGAAGATCTATGCCCTCCCGGAGCAGGTTGACGCCGATGACGACGGAGAACACGCCAAGCCTGAGGTCGCGCAGGATCTCCGCCCGCTCGAACGTGTCCATCTCGGAGTGCAGGTACTGCACCTTCAGGCCCAGCTCGGCGTAATATTTCGCCAGATCCTCAGCGGAGCGCTTGGTCAGGGTCGTCACTATCGCGCGCTCGCCGGATGCGATTACGTCGCGCAGCTCGGCCAGGAGGTGGTCGACCTGCCCCGTGGCGGGATACACCTCCACGTTCGGATCCGGCACCCCCGTGGGGCGGATGAGCTGCTCCGCCACGACCGACGAGCGCTCCAGCTCGTAGTCGCCAGGCGTGGCCGACACGAAGAGGACGTTTTTCATGCGGGAGCTGAACTCGTCCCACTTGAGCGGCCTGTTGTCCAGGCACGACGGCAGCCTGAAGCCGTGCTCGACCAAGACCTCCTTTCTGGCCCTGTCGCCGTTGTACATGCCCCGAATCTGAGGCACCGTCATGTGAGACTCGTCTAGGAACAGCAGAAAATCGTCCGGGAAGAAGTCCATGAGGGTCCCTGGAGTCTCGCCCGGCGCCCGACCGTCGAGGAACCGCGAGTAGTTCTCTATGCCTGAGCAGTAGCCGACCTCAGTCAGCATCTCCAGATCGTACCTCGTCCGGGAGGCGAGGCGCTGCGCCTCTAGCAGCCTTCCGCCAGAGTTGAACTCCGCCACGCGCTCCTCGAGCTCGGACTCGATCATCTCCTTGGCGGACGCTATGGCATCTGACGTCGTGACATAGTGCTTTGCCGGAAATATCGACGCCGCCCTCTTGACGAGCAGGCTCCTGCCGGAAACCGGGTCTATCTCGTCGATCCTCTCTATCTCGTCGTCGAAGAAGGAGATGCGAAGCGCGGTGTCGCTGTACGACGGGTACAGCTCCAGGACATCCCCCCTCACCCTGAAGACCCCGGGCGCAAAGGCCGAGTCGTTGCGCTCGTAATAGTTGTCCAGCAGCCTGAACATGAAATCCCGCCTGCGCCAGACGTCGCCTGTCGCGAAGCGGAATACCGCGTCCTCGTAGTTCTTGCGCTTACCTAGGCCGTAGATGCAGGAGACGCTCGCCACCACCACGACGTCGCGCCTCTCTATCAGGGCCTTCGTCGTGGCGAGCCGCAGCTTCTCTATTCTCTCATTTATGGAGGCGTCCTTCTCTATATATATGTCCTGGGCCGCGACATACGCCTCGGGCTGGTAGTAGTCGTAGTAGCTGACGAAGTAGTGGACCGCGTTGTTCGGGAAGAAATCCTTGAATTCGCTGTAGAGCTGGGCCGCCAGGGTCTTGTTGGGCGCCATCACGAGGGTCGGCCGCTGCAGGCGGGCTATCACGTTGGCCATCGTGAACGTCTTCCCGCTGCCGGTGACGCCCAGAAGGGTCTGCGCCGCGCCGTCCTCCCCTCTGTCCGCGAAGCCGCGGCACAGCACATCTATGGCCTCCTGCTGATCGCCGGCGGCCGGCCACGGCGAGACCAGCTCAAACCGGCCCCCGTTATCGTCAAACTCCCCGAGGGAGACATCCTCAAGCGGCACTGATACGAACACCTCTTCCCAAGCGGACGAAATCAGCCAGCATTATACCACGCGACATGCTGCCATCAGGGAAGCGGGGCAGGCCACCACTTCGGAATGCCCAGCGTATAGCCCAGGGTAAATTCGCCGCCGTCGTCGTACACGAGCAGTATGCTTCCGTTGAAGAACTGTCCCGGCACGGAGAGGGCGAGCCCCGCCTCCCATGCGTCGTCCCTCCTCGACCAGTCCTCCATCACCATCCCGTACGTCGCGAAGATCTCTCCCCGTATCGAACCCCACCACGACGTATAAAAATTTCGCCCCACGCCTATATGGGCCCAGGCGGACTGATCCCCGGCCAGGGGATGCCGCGCCAGGCTGAAGAGCTCCTCCTGATCGCCGAGCAGCGCCCGGTAAGCCTTGTCGCGCAGGTCGCCCGTCTCCAGCCCGAGGTTTATGGAGAAGTGATTCTTCACCTTCCACGGGAAAAAAGCGGACAGGCCCGTGCGGCTCACCCAGACGTCGGATGAGTTCCACCACGCCTGGCTGCTCAGGGAATATCCCCTCGTCGGGTTCAGCAGGTTGTCGAGCGTGTCCTTGTTAAAATAAAAATATGGCCCCCAGACGTAATTGTCACGCCCCGGCGAGCCCGACCTCTCGGCCGCCACCCCGATTCCGACGCGCCTGTCGCTGCTCTCCCTGTAGTAGAGCGCCCTCGCCGAGTACCTCTCCATCGTGTAGGAGTCCATCCCCTCGGGGCTGTACTCGTCCTTCCTGGCGTTGAGCGAGAAACCCCACTGGCTGTACCTCATCATCGGCGTGAAGTAGCGCAGGGCTGTTCCCCACTCCTCGTTCCCATACCTGCCCTCGAAGCTGGCGGAGTCCCCCTCGGCCGATATATCCCTGGCGTTCAGCATCACAGACAGCCACCTGTGAGGGTTCAGGTTGGAGGCATACCCGTCGAGCGTGACCTCGTAAGGCGAGCGCTTCTCCACGGAGAAGACGATGTCAACGTCGTCGCCGTCTCCGCTCTCCGACTGGAAAGTATCGACGTCAACCGTCGCCACCTCGTCGCGCTTAGAGATGCGCTCCACCGCCCTGTTTATCGCGTCGGAGTCGTAACGGTTCCCGACCATGCCGCCCAGGGCCCTTTCCATATCCTCGGCCGCCCTCTCGTTGAGGCCCTCGATCCTGACGCTGCGGACCGTCCTGATCCTCTGCTCGACGTAGCGGCCCTCCCGCGCCGGCGGGGCGGACCTCGATATCGCCACTATCGCCTCCAGGTTCTCCTCGGCCTCCGAGCGGCCCCTCTCGTAAATCGTCTCATACCCGCCGGCGTCCAGGGTGCTGAACGAGGACAGCTCGGGGTAGAGGACCAGGTCCGCGCTCTCCTCGTTCTTCTTGATCTGCTCGATCGTCATGATGTCTATCGTCTGGACGAGCACGTCCACCATGTTCGTAAAGCGCTCGGCCGGCTTCACGATAGTGCGTCCGGCCAGGTTCACCGCTATGACCGGATACCCCGGAAATATATCCCTGGCCATGAGAACCGGAAGGTTGGCCACGAGCCCGCCGTCGACCAGGAGCATCCCGTCGAGCGGCCAGGGGTCGAGCAGGCCCGGGATGGCGGCGGACGCCCTTATGGCAGACGACAGGCTCCCGCTCCGGAGCAGGACCGTATCCCCAGTCATCAGGTCCGCCGCGACGCAGGCGAACGGTATCGGCAGGTGATTGAAGTCCGTCGTCTGGATGTGTCCGGTGTACTTCGTCAGAAAGTTCGTGAGGGACGCCGCCCTCATTATGCCGAGCGGCCCGGTGGACTTGAAATTTTTGTTCAGGTTCTTCTGGTACAGCGTTATATTCTCGCCGACCGGCCTGTGGTTCCCGGCGTCCGGCTTCATTCGCGAGCCTGAATCGGCCAGGAGT
>JAISRP010000015.1 GCA_031273585.1 Synergistaceae bacterium | reverse complement strand
CGCCGAGTCCCACCAGCGAGAAGTCCGACGTCTCCGTGGCCTCTTTCAGAACGGTTTCCTTGGCCGCAATCGCGTCGTACATGGCAAGCTCGATCCTGATGACAACGTCGTACACACATCGCGTGTCGTATTGCGAAGTGATACCCCTTCGCCCAGCGTGCGAAAATCAAAAAAAGAAAATGTGGGTCCGGGGGACTGGTCCCCCGGCGGGTGTGGGCGGAGCCCACGGTTTTTTGTCCTGTGCGTCGCGCGTCAGTCGCCGCCCAGGTATGCCTTTCTGACGGCTGGGTTTTCCACGAGCTCCTGGCTGGAGGCGTTTATGATCATCTCGCCTGTCTGCATGATGTAGCCTCTGTCGCTGATCTCGAGGGATTGGAGCGCGTTTTGTTCAACCATTAGGACTGTGACGCCCTCGTCGCGGATTTTCACGATCGTGTCGAAGAGCGACTCCACTATGAGGGGTGCGAGCCCGAGGGAGGGTTCGTCTAAGAGCAGCACGGACGGGCGGCTCATCAGGGCCCTCGAAATTGCCAGCATCTGCTGTTCGCCGCCTGAGAGGGTTCCGGACCTTTGAAGGAGCCGTTCCTTCAGAACGGGATAGAGATCGAAGCAGCGCTCCATGTCCGAGGCTATCCCGTCCTTGTCGCGGCGCAGAATGGCGCACATCACCAGGTTTTCCATCACTGTCAGGGCCGAGAAAAGACGCCGCCGCTCCGGGACTAATGATACGCCGAGGGCCACTATCTCGTGAGGGCGGGACGGGAGCGCCCGGCCGTCCAGGAGGATCTGTCCGGACTTTATCGGAAGCACGCCAGCTATGGTCCACATCAGGGTAGATTTTCCGGCCCCGTTGATGCCCACAACGCTCACGATCTCCCCCTTCCGGACGGATAAGTCGACGCCGTGAAGCGCGTGTATATTGCCGTAATAAACGTGCAGGCCCCTGATCTCGAGGTAATCGCGGCTAGACATGACGTTTTTTTCCGCCTGACGCGCGGGGACGGCCGAGGTAGGCCGCGACGACCCGCTCGTCGTTCTGGATGTCGTTCGGCTTCCCCTCGGCCAGGAGCGCGCCGCGCTCCATGACGACGAGGTTTGTGCATATTCCCATCACGAGCTTGATGTGATGCTCTATGAGTATTATCGTGACGTCGAAGTTTTGGCGCACCCTGACGATCGTGTCCCCTAACTCTGACATCTCGGCGTCGTTCATCCCGGCCGCCGGCTCGTCCAGTAGGAGCAGCCTGGGATTGCAGGCCAGGGCGCGGGCAATCTCCAGCTTTCGCTGAAGGCCGTATGGCAGAGTGGAGGCTATGAGGTTTGCGGTATCCGAGATCCCGAGCGCGTCTAAGGTGGAGAGCGCGCTCTCCCTGGCCCGCCTCTCCTCGTTTCTGACGGACGGGGTGCGGAACAGGGCCGCAAAGCGTCCGTGGGCGCCCCTGGCGCAGATCGGCGTCATGACGTTCTCGAGGCACGTCAGCCGGCCGAATAGCCGTATGTTCTGAAACGTCCTCGCCACGCCGGCACGGACCACCTCATAGGGACGCTTCCCCGCCAGGTCGTGTCCGTCCAGCAGGATGGCCCCCGAGGACGGGCGGTAGACCGCGGTGATCAGGTTGAAGACGGTCGTCTTGCCAGCCCCGTTGGGCCCGATCAGTCCCGTGATGCCCCCTGCCTCGATCCTGAACGAGAGTGAGTTGACGGCGCATATTCCCCCGAAGGACCTGGAGAGCTCGCTTACCTCGAGAAGCGGATGCGCCATTTTTCCAGCCCTCCCCTCAGGAGGCTGGGGACCTCGCGGTAGCCGAGCAGCCCCTGCGGGCGGTAGATCATGATCAGAACCAGCAGCAGGCCGTAGGCGGGGAGACGCCACATGTTGAGCCACCTTAGCGCCTCCGGCATCGAGGTAAAGATGAACGAGACTATGAGCGGACCCGACATGCTTCCCATCCCGCCCGCTATGACGGTGGCCAGCAGTTGGGTCGATTGCGTCATCGTGAACATCACGGGCTGGATAAACGCGAGCCTGTGCGCCAGAAGCGCCCCGGAGAGTCCGCACAGGACCGCGCTCACGACGAGCGAGAGCAGGCGGGTCCTGAACAGGTTTATGCCGGCCATCTCTGCCGCCACCGGGTCCTCGCGCACTGCCATGAACATCGCCCCGAAGCGCGACTTCAGAAAGTTGCGAGTCAGGAGGACGCTGACCGCGAGCGCGCCGAATACCCAGGCCGGGTGGCTCAGCTCGTCTAAGGAGAGTCCGCGCGCGCCATTCGTTATGGACAGGTTTTCGAGGGACACCCGAAGGGCCTCCCCGAAGCCTAGGATCGTGATCGCGAAGTAGTCGCTCCTGAGGTTGGCCCTCAGCGTCGGGATGCCTATGATGAGGCTCGAAACCCCGGTGACCGCCATCCCCGCCAGGATTGCAAGGAAGAACGGGGCGTTCCAGTGGTACGTGAGCACCCCGGAGGTGTAGGCGCCTATACCTACGAAGGCGGCGTGTCCGAGCGAGAAGAGCCCGGTAAATCCCGTGAAGACCGCGACCCCCAGGACAGCTATCATGTTTATCCCAGCGAGCATGACGATGTTCAGCAGGTAGTCCAACTCGGTCAGACCTTCTCCTCGGTCTCGCGTCCCATCAGGCCGTTGGGGAGGCAGATCAGGAGGGCTATCAGCATCGAGAAGCTGAAGATGTCGCGCACGACGCTCGAGACGTACGTCGAGACGAGCGTCTCCACGACCCCCAGGATCAGCCCGCCGATCAGGGCACCCGGCAGGCTGCCGAGTCCCCCGATCACGGCCGCTATGTACGCCTTGTTCGTGACCCAGCCCATCGTCGGGTAGACGAGGTACTTCACACCGAGGAAGATCCCGGCCACTCCGGCGAAAGCGCCGGCCAGGAAAAAAACTATCGAGATGAGCCTGTCGGTGTTGACTCCCATGAGGGAGCACATGGTCATGTCCCCGACCCCGGCCCGGATGGCTATTCCGGTCCTGGTCCTCATGATGAAGATGTGCAGCGCCAGGATCGCCGCCATCGAGACGACGAACGCCGACACGTCGAGCAGGCTCAGGGAACTGCCCCACACGTGGACGACCTGGCGCTTGAAAAATTCCGGAAAACCGTACAGCCGCGACCCGATGGTGGCGTACACCATGTTCTCCAGGAACATGGAGCAGCCCATTGCGCTGATCATGAGGTAGAGCGGCGGGGCGTTTCTGTGGCGGAGCGCCGCGTAAGCGATCCGCTCGTTGAAGACCGCGATGAAACCCGCCCCGATCACGCCCCCGGTCAGCACCAGCCCAAGCCCCAGGTTGAGCTTGGTCGCCAGGGCAAGTCCTATGTACGCCCCGAGCATGATCACCGCGCCGTGCGCGAAGTTGCTGAAGGACAGGATGCTGGCTATGAGGGAGTATCCGACCGCCATCAGCGAGTATATGCCCCCGATTGAAAGGCCGGTCACCAGGGTCTGCAAGAGCATGACGTTCCCCCAGATGCCGCGGTTTTTTTATTCACCGCCGCTCTGGTACTTCTCCACGAAGGCAAACTCCTTCTTGGCGACGTCGACCTTCTGGATGATCGCAGGTTTGTTTAGCGGGTTGTGGTCCACGGGGTTCACCGTGAGGGTTCCGCTCGCCACCTTGATGTTTTTCAAATTCGCCAGTGCCTCCGCCAGCTTTGTTCCCTCGACCGATCCCGCGGCCTTTGCCGCCTCGGCTATCATGATCAGGGCATCCTGCGCCATGATCGGGTTCGGGAGAACGGGGTCCGCGCCGTGCAGTTCGCGGTACTCCCGGACGAAGCCCTGAATGTCCGGGTCCGACAGGTCCGCCAAGTTCACGAAGTAAGAGCCGTCAACGGCCTCCCCGCCAAGGTCGATCAGGTCGGGGCTGCCCCAGTTGTCGCCGCCCAGCAGGATCGCGGTTATTCCGAGGTCCCTCGCCTGCTTGGCAGCCATCGCCGCCTCCTTCTGGCTCGTGGGGATGAACAGCACGTCTGGGGCGAGTTCCTTGATCTTGCCGAGCTGAGCGCGGTAGTCCAGCTCCTCGCTTCGGAAGGCCTCCTTGGCCGCTACTGCGCCGCCCCGGGCCGTGAAGGCCTCCTCGAAGTACGTGGTGAGCCACTGCCCATAGTCGGAGCCGACGTCGTAGAGCACGGCCGCCTTCCTGGCGCCGAGCCTGTCGTATGCGAAGTTAGCCGCGACCGTCCCCTGGAACGAGTCTATGAAGCAGGGGCGGAACGCGTAGGGCCGAACTTTCTCCGTCCTCTGATCCACCGTCACGTAGGGGTTCGTCGCCGTCGAGACGATCATGGGAATTTCCGCGCGCTCGAGCACCGGCGCGGTCGCTATGGCGTTGCCGCTCTGCGCCGGGCCTATCACAGCCACGACCCCGTCCCCGGCCAGCCTGCGGGCCACGTTGACAGACTCGATCGCGTCAGCCCTGTTGTCGTATCGCACGATCTCTATGGGCCTGCCCAGGATGCCGCCCTCGCCGTTGATCTTCTTAACGAGCATGTCCAGGGCGTTCTCCTCGGACTGTCCCCATATCGACGCGCTGCCGGTCAGGCTGACCGAGTGCCCTATCTTTATCGGATCCGCCGCAGAAAACGCCGTTCCCGAGAGGAGAAGTAAGAGTGCGACTGCGTAAATAACCGTGAATCTCCTTGCCATGCCAACACAACTCCTTTTTTTGGGGATGATATCCCGATTCAAGTGTCATCCTAACCAAGACGCAACGCCGAAAAAAATTACGTGTTTTTGCTTAAAATTCAATCCCTCCCCCCCCTTGATGGCACATTCTACCACATCACACCGGCCGCCGCGCAACGACCGGCGTAAAAACAAAGACCTTGGGGCTCCGCCCCAAAACCCCCCACGGAGCGCCGCGCCCAGGACCCAGTTCGCTTTTTTTTTTTTT
>JAISRP010000296.1 GCA_031273585.1 Synergistaceae bacterium | reverse complement strand
GGAGGTCCTGGACGTCCTGTCGGGCGCGGCCCTGTCGGGCAAACTCGCCGTTCGCCTGCACAGCGGCGACGCCTCGCTTTACGGGGCCATACGCGAGCAGATCGACGCGCTTGTGGCCCGCGGCATCGCCTGCGAGGTTGTGCCGGGGGTCAGCTCGTTCTCGGCCGCCGCCGCTGCCCTCATGGCCGAGTACACGCTGCCGGCCATAAGCCAGACGCTTATAATTAGCCGCGCCGCGGGCCGCACGCCGGTCCCGGACCGCGAGTCATTGGCGAATCTCGCCAAGCACCGCTCGTCGATGGTCCTCTTCCTGTCCAGCGGGATGATCGACAGGGCGGCGTCGGAGCTGATCAGGGGCGGATATCCTCCGGACACGGCGGCGGCCGTGGTACAAAGGGCATCGTGGCCCGATCAGAGGGTAGCGAGGGGGAGTCTGTCGACAATAGCGGGCGAGGCGGCGAGGCTTGGAATCGACAGGACGGCGCTGATACTGGTCGGGGATTTTCTGGGCGAGGGCGGTTACGAACGGTCGAAGCTCTACGACCCGGAGTTCTCCCACGGATACAGGAATGCCGGCGTGGCGGGGCGCGACGGGACGGTCATCGTCTCGCTGACTGCAGCAGGTCTTGAGACGGCGCTCAGGGTGAGGGACGCCATCGGGGGCCGCGTTTACGCCCCGGAGCGGCACATCGGGGAGAGCGGGGCGGAGCCGCTGTCGTGCCCGATAGGCGAGTGGGCAGCCGGGCACTTTCACTCCGCGCGGGCCATGATATTCGTGTCGGCGTGCGGGATTGCCGTGAGGGCAATCGCGCCGCTGCTTCGCGGAAAGGCGGTTGATCCCGCCGTCGTCTGCCTCGACGACGAGGGCAGGAACGTCGTGTCCCTGCTGTCCGGACACATTGGGGGGGCTAACGGGCTCGCGGAGAGGATAGCGGAGATAACGGGCGGCAGCGCGGTCGTCACGACCGCGACTGACGTGCGCGGAATTGCGTCGGCCGACGGATGGGCGTCCGAGATGGGGCACGTTGTCGAGAACCCCGGCGCGATAAGGGACATATCCGCCGCCATGCTCGACGGCCGCGAGGTCGGAGTGGCAATCACCCCGGACCTCGTCCCCCCGCCGTGGCCCGTGACGCTCTGGCTGCGGCCGCGGAATTTAGTCCTGGGCATCGGGTCCGTGAGGGGGATCACGGCTGAGGCAGTCGAGTCGGCGGTTGGCGATTTTCTGGACGGGGCGGGGGTATCGCCCCTGTCGCTGAAGGCCGTCGCGACCATAGACATAAAAAAAGACGAACGGGCGATAGCCGAGTGGGCTCTGCACCGCGGACTGAGCCTCATGACCTACGGCGCGGCGGAGCTTGCCGCGGTGAAGGGGGCGTTTGCCTCGTCCGAACGGGTCCTCCGCGAGACCGGTGTCGATAACGTGTGCGAGCGCTCGGCGGTGCTCGCCGCCGGGAAAATGTCGGACGCTGGGGCGGATGGCGTCCTCATGAGGAGCAAGACCGTTTATCCCGGCCTGACCCTGGCTCTGGCGAGGATAAGGGGGTGTTCGGGGTGAACGGGCCCGGCAGGCCAGCGATATTCGTCGTTGGGCTCGGCCCCGGAGGCGCGGACGAGATCACGCCCCGCGCGCTCGGCGCGCTCAGGGCTTGCGACGTAATAGTGGGTTACTCCGTCTACGTCGAGATGGCGCGCGGGATGCTCCCGGACAAGGAGACGGTCTCGTTCTCCATGAGGCAGGAGGTCGCTCGCTGCCGGAGAGCGGTCGAGCTCGCGATGGAGGGCCGCGTTGTTGGAATGGTGTCCGGCGGCGACCCGGGGGTTTACGGGATGGCCGGGGTGATGCTCGAGGTCGCGTCCGATGCGGGCGCGGACGTCGATATAGAGATAGTCCCGGGCGTCACGGCCTGCTGCTCGGCGGCGTCCGTCCTCGGGGCCCCCATAGCTCACGACTTTGCGGTCATAAGCCTGAGCGACCTGCTGACGCCGTGGGAGATCATAGAGCGGCGAATCGCGCTCGGCGTCGAGGGGGACTTCGTCCTCTGCATATACAATCCGTCCAGCAGAAAGAGAGCGGACCGCCTCCGGCGGGCCTGCGACATCGCGCTCCGGGCGCGGAGCGCAGACACGCCCTCCGCGTGGGTGAGGATGTCCGGCAGGGAGGGGGAGAGCAGCAGGACTCTCACATTGGGCGAGCTGAGGGACGAACGCCTCGACATGTTCTGCACCGCCTTCATAGGAAACAGCCTCACTAAAATGTGGGGGGACAGGATGATCACGCCGAGGGGCTACAGGCTCTCATGATGGACTCTGTGAAGGAGAAAAAAATTCTTCTCATGGGAGGCACGACCGAGGGGAGGGATCTCTTCAAGCCCGGCAGACCCCTCGTCTACTCGGCTGCGACCGAGTACGGCGCGGAACTGGCGGACGCCGTCGGGCGGGATGAAAATATTCTCTCCGGACGGATGGACGGGGACCGGATCAGAGACCTGCTCAAAACCGGCGATTTCGCAGGCGTCATAGACGCCACACACCCATACGCGACCGAGGTGAAGCTGAATATCTCTCTCGCCTGCCGCGAGACCGGGACGCCCCTATTCCGGATTCTGCGGCCTCAGACCGACGTGCCGCCCTGCTGTGACGTGACGGTGGTCAAGTCCTTAGGCGAGGCCGCGAGACATATCGAACGCACGGACGGCAACGTCCTCCTCACCAT
>JAISRP010000239.1 GCA_031273585.1 Synergistaceae bacterium | reverse complement strand
CCCACGGTCTACTGTCCGCGATCCGGAGGTGTTGGCAGTGATTGCCGGGATAGGTGCGGATATATGCAGGATCTCCCGGATGAAGCGCGCTATTGCGAGCCCTCGCTTCGTGAGGAGGATTTTTTGCGACGAGGAGATAGAGTACGCGCGGTCCGGTGGGATTCCGGAGCAGCACTTCGCGAGCGCCTTCGCGGCAAAGGAGGCGTTGGCCAAGGCGTCCGGGCTCGGGCTTGGGCGTCTGGGGTTATCGTCGTCCTGGGTTAGACGAACCCCCGAGGGGCCTGTTATAATGCTGACGGAAGAGCTTCAAAAAAAATTCGAGGAGCGCGGCGTGAACAGGAGCTGGCTTTCGCTGGCCCATGAGGGGGACTACGCCATCGCCTTCGTCGTATTGGAGTCCTGAGATATGAGAATTTTTTACCCCAGCTCGACTATCAGAGAGGCAGACCGGATCGCGGCCACGGAGCTGGCGATGCCGGTTGCGGTCCTCATGGAGAACGCAGGGCGCGGCGCCGCCGAGATAATAGCGCGTCGGTATCCGAAGTCCGATAACATCCTGGTGCTGTGCGGCCCGGGCAGCAACGGCGGCGACGGCTTCGTGGCTGCGCGTCACCTGGCCCTTCAGGGGAGGCATCCCACGGTCATCTCGACTGTCCCGCCAGACTCCCACAGCGAGGACGTGCGTTTCGCCGCCATGTCGGCAGTCAATATGGGCGTACCGGTAATACTGTCCGCGGAGCGGGAGGACGAGGAGTTGGCGGCCCTGGCGGATATCGCGGATGTAGTGGTTGACGCGCTCCTCGGGACCGGCTCGAACGGGGAGCCCAGGGGCGAGGTCCTGCGGCTTGTAACGGCGGCCGGGCACGCGCGCCGGACGGCGTCGCTCGACATACCGTCCGGGATAGACCCCAACACCGGGGAGGTCGGGAAGAACGCCGTCTCCGCGGAACTTACGGTCACGTTCCTGGCGGAGAAAAAGGGCATGGCGGTGACGCCCGGAGCCCTGCACTGCGGCGACGTCGAGACAGCCCACATAGGAGTCCCGGCGGGGCGTCTGCTGTCCGGTACGGATGTGATAAAGGGCTACGACAGGACGGACATAGCGTCGCTCGCGCCCCGCACCCCGGAGGATGCTCACAAGTCGGGCAGGGGGGGGCTCCTCATAATAGGCGGGTCGATGAACTTCAGGGGCGCTCCGCTGCTGGCCGCCCTAGCGGCGCTTCGGGCGGGCTGCGGGCTCGTGCTGCTCGCCATCCCCGACCTTCAGGTCGAGGAGGCCAACGCTCTGCTGCCAGAGGCGATATTCCTCCCCCTGCCGTCAAAGGACGGGTTCATACGCGGCAAGGCCGCGGACCGCGTCATAGAGCCCTGGTACGAGAGGTGCAACGCGGTCGTGCTCGGGCCGGGACTCGGACGTTCGCCGGAGTGCGAGCGCCTGACGGCGTACATTCACAAGGAATGGGACGTGCCGCTCCTCATGGACGCCGACGCCCTGTATCACCTTGCGGCGCTGGAGAAGGCGCTCTACCCGTCGGTGTCGAGGGAGGACATGCTCATCACCCCCCATGCCGGGGAGGCTGCGCACCTCCTGGGGAGCACCGCCAGGACCGTGACGGCAAAGCGCCTCGAGTCCGGCTCTGAGCTCGTCATCAGGTTTGGCGCAACCCTGCTCAAGGGGCCCCGGACGCTCATCCTATCGGAGGGGGAGAGCAGGGTCATCCTGGAGGGCGGGCCCGCCCTGGCGGTCCCCGGATCTGGGGACGTCCTCTCCGGAGTCATTGGCGCATACATGGCGAGGGGGCTCTCCATAATGGACGCCGCGACATTGGGCGCTCTCGTTCACGCCGAAGCCGGGAGGCGGATTGCCAGGCGCGACGGCGTTCTGGCGAGGGAGATAGCGGACAGCATAACTACGGAGGAAATTTTCTGATGTATGAGAGAAGGGAATTCAGAAGAAGGCGGGGCAGGGCGGCGGATCAGGAGACCCCCAGGAGGTACGGTGGCGGGTGGATGACCTTCATGAGTTTTTTTGCCATTATGGCGTGCCTTGCGGTGCTGAAGGCCAGGAACCCAGGTCTCAGCATCGGTCCCATGCTGCTCATGATCGGCGGCACAGGGATCGCCTGCCTCGTCATGTTCAGGCTGAACAGGAGGAATCGGACCAGGTGAGCGAGTCCGCCCCGGCGGGAAAATTTCCGCAGGTTCTCTGTTCGCGCCCCGAGGAGACGGCGGAGCTAGGGCGCGCCCTGTCGGGCGCCCTGTACGGAGGCCTGCTCGTGCTGCTCTCCGGCGACCTCGGCACAGGCAAGACGTTCCTGGTGAAGTCCATCGGGGACGCCTTGGGGATAACGGATATGAGGAGCCCGACATTTGTAATAGAGTCCGTTCACCTGTCGCCCAATGTGAATTTTCCGATAATCCATGCCGATCTTTACCGCCTGGACGATCCGTCCGGGACCGTGCTGCAGTTGGAGGAGTATACGAGAGACGGGGCCGCGGTCCTAGTGGAATGGGGGGAGCGGTGGGCGAGCCCACCCGCCCGCGGCAGGTGGAACATAGACATCCGGCTTGGAGGCGGCCCCGGGGAAGAGTGCCGGCTGATCTCCATGTCCGGTTACGGCGTCACGGCGCTCGGGAAGCTCTCAGATGCCTACGCGAGATTGCCGGACGCGATCATTGCCGGGGGGGCGCGTAGTTGCCCCTGACCCTTGCGATAGACTGCGCGATGAGGTGGCTGAACCTGGGAGCTGCCGACCGCAGCGCCCCCATCGGCGCGGAGGCGATTAACGCGGACAGGAGTCAGTCCGAGCTGCTGCCTGGGGCAGTCGAAAACTTCCTGTCCAGACGCGGATACGCGCTGCGCGACCTGGGGCTCATCGCCGTTACGACCGGTCCCGGTTACTACACCGGCATAAGGGTTGGACTCTCCTACGCCTCAGCTCTGGCAGAGAGCATCGGCATCCCGTTGGCCCCGGTCTGCACCCTGCGAGCTCTGGCTCACTCCGCTCTTCAGGCGGGCTTCACCGCGGCCCCTGTGCTGAGGGCGAGTGGGGACGCGATATACTGCGCCGTTTACAGGGACGGCGGCGAGCTCATCCCGCCGATGTTCTGTCCCCCCGGAGATCTGGTCCGGGAGGCGGTTCAGCTGACGCGCGACGGCAGTGACGTCGTCGTGGTTGGATCTGACGCCCTGCTGTTCAGAGAGCTCGAGATATCCCACCTTAGGATAATGCCAACATCTCCCGCCATAGGGCTGGATCTGGCCGTCATGGCAGCGGATATCCCTCCGGCCGACCCGACCTCGGTCAGGGCATCGTACCTCAGAGCGCCGGGCTGACCTCGTCTGCGCAAAATCCAAGGAAAAAACCGTGGGCGCCGCCCACGCCCGCCGGGGGACCAGTCCCCCGGACCCCCATCTGTTTTTTTGTTTTCAGCCTACGGCTGAGCGCATTATGCGGTTTTTCGCGGCAGGATGTACTTCCGCCACGGTCCGATTTTCGGAGTGAGTCGGTGATCCGACATCTCGCCCTGCGGACGAAAAC